>DBFNNF010000023.1:0-2326 GCA_048407585.1 Lactobacillus johnsonii
TCTTTTTTACTTAAATATTTCATTCTTAATACCAAAAAACTCCTTTCTAAAATCTGTAATTTCAGTATTAGAAAGGAGTTTAAACATCACTCTTACAATAAACTCTTAATCATCCTTATTCTCATCTGAACTATGATCCTCAGAATCATTCTTTTCAGATGGTGGATTAAGTGGAATATTATCAATATTCTTATGATCATCAGGAAGTGGATGAATATCTTCTTTATCATCCTTGTTTTCAGTTTCTTCTCTTTGTTGATCCTTCTTTTCCATTGCGGCTTTTGCCTCTTCATAAGTTGAAGCTTTAGACTCACTTGGAAATTCATTTTCATCATTTTCAGGCATTTTACCAGTCTTGAATAATGAAAGAATTTGTTTTTCGTTTAAAGTTTCATACTTGAGTAAGGCTTCAGCAATAATCTTATGAGTTTCACGGTGACTCTTAATGATATCAACGGCTTGTTTATGACCTTCATCGAGAATTTCTTTAACTGCTTCATCAATCTTAGCAGCTGTAGCTTCACTATATGGCTTAGTTCCATAAGGTGATTGCATACTTGGAGATTCAAGCTCAGTCATACCAACATCAGTCATACCATATTGAGTAACCATACCCCGAGCGATGTTAGTTGCTTGTTCAAAGTCGTTTGAAGCACCAGTAGACTTATCGCCCACAACTACTTCTTCACCGGCACGACCACCCATTAAACCAGCAACTTGTTCCATCAACTGCTTCTTAGTAATGATGTTTTCATCTTCCTTTGGAAGCATGATGTTATATCCACCAGCACGGCCTCTAGGAACAATTGTAACCTTACGAACAGTTCTTGAATCACTAAGAACCAATCCAACAATTGCGTGTCCTGCTTCGTGGTAGGCAACACGTTTTCTTTCTTCTGGAGAAATAACAGTATCTTTCTTAGCTGGGCCGGCAATAACTCTATCTTCAGCTTCATCAATATCAGAAGCTGTAATTTCAGTCTTATTACGACGAGCAGCAACTAAAGCAGCTTCGTTTAAAACATTTTCAAGATCAGCACCAACGAAGCCAGGAGTTTGACGTGCTACTTCCTTTAAATCAACATCAGGGGCTAAAGGTTTATTCTTAGCATGAACCTTTAAAATAGCTTCACGGCCCTTAACATCTGGGCGACCAACTAAAACCTTACGGTCAAAACGACCAGGACGAAGAAGTGCGGGATCAAGAACATCAGAACGGTTAGTAGCTGCCATAACAATGACACCTTCATCACCTTCGAAACCATCCATTTCAACCAGTAATTGGTTTAAAGTTTGTTCTCTTTCGTCATGGCCACCACTTACGCCATTACCACGTTTACGCCCAACAGCATCAATTTCATCAATAAAGATGATACTTGGTGCATTTTTCTTAGCTGTTTCAAACAGATCACGTACACGAGATGCACCAACACCGACAAACATTTCTACAAAGTCTGAACCAGAAATTGAATAAAATGGTACACCGGCTTCACCTGCAACTGCACGCGCAAGCAAAGTTTTACCAGTACCTGGAGGACCCTCAAGAAGAACACCAGCCGGAATTCGAGCACCTAATTTAGTATATTTTGCTGGATTCTTTAAGAATTCAACAATTTCAACTAATTCTTGCTTTTCTTCTTCTTCCCCAGCTACGTCTGAGAATCTAACCTTATTTTTACTTGGATCTTGTGGCTTAACATGTGACTTACCGAAGTTCATCATACCGCCGCCACGGCCTTGTCCACCCTGATTCATCATCATCCAAAGCATGACAATAAAAATCAAAGTTGGAACAAGCATTACAATCGTAGAGATCCAGGTTCCAGATTGAGATTCACCTTGTCCAGAAATAGATGCCCCACTCTTTTGGGCAAGATCTGAAATTGTCTTAACCATTGAGTCATTTTGAAGCATCGTAGTACTGAACCGGGTTACTTCATTACTACTTTGTGAACTTGGAATTAATCCAAATCCATTATTATTTTGATTATTTGACTTTTGAGCTTTCTTATAAGATCCAGTAACCGTATATACACCATTAGATGGTTGTACATTGATACTCTTGACTTTACCCGCCTTTAAATCTTTTACTAATTGAGAATAACGGATATTTTCTGTGGAACCATTACTACCGGAGCCTCCCACGGCCCAATTGATTCCAGCCAAGAGGATCACGAATACTATGATATAGAAAAGACCGTTAGAAAGCAGTCTATTTCTTCTATTTTTCATCTATTAACCTCCGCGACACTTCTTGGAATTACTCCAACGATTTTACCACAAATTATGCTTTTACCATAGAACTTTGCATAAACTTAAAAATAAA
>DBFNNF010000024.1:0-3631 GCA_048407585.1 Lactobacillus johnsonii
ATTAGCATATCTTCTACTACATACTTTACAAATCCCACCATCATATACCGACCATAATCAGTGGAAAACTTATTTCTCTCTCTAAAACTCGCGTCTTTTTTAGGTGAATCATCATAGCTAGTCCAATAAGTAACGGTATTATTTTCAGGATTATACTGAGCAGTAGTTACCATTTTTCCAGGCGTACGATCATAAGCTTTCTTAGCATCCCTATTACGTTTAACATAAGCTCTTCCAAAACTTTTTAGCCACCACATCGTGAAATGTCCAAAACGTCCATGCCATGCTAATTGAATCCACGGAAAGGTAATAACACCAGAACTTAGGATAAACAATAATAAAATTGTAGTCGGGAGACGATATGGATTTAAAATCATAGGAAACAAGATTATTAAGAAGAAAATTGCATATACGGTTCCTAACGTAAATACATAGAAATACCACTTTAAACTAAGTAATCTTTCCAAAAAGCTCACATTTACCACCTATAAAATTTAATTACTACCAAACTCATGATTAACGAGTTTGATCCCATCTTTACGCGCCCTATCACTCGGCATATCAATTTTTAAGACCATTTTATTTCCATTTTCACGAGAAAGATCAAGCCTTGACTTCACATAATTAAGTTCATTAATCGCTTTATCTAATTTGCTTTCACCAATATCGGATTTAACTGGCCGATAGTCATCTGAATCGTATTCCCACTTTGGATTGTCTTCGACATACTTAATAGTTTGACCACTTGCACCATACTTTTTTAATATAGATGCTCTAATTTTACTTGCAATCCGATCTCGATCTTTATCCGGAACAACCCAAGAACCCGTATATGAATTCCATGCTACTTGTTGAACACCATCTAGTGGATCTACAAGGCTAGCCTCTCTAATCCCAAATAAACATATCAGAACCAAGAAGCCACCTAGAACTGAAACAATGATCTTATGCTTAGACCAAATCTTTTTAGCTTTAACAACAAGTTTATTTTCTTTTATTTTATCCATCGATAACCCTATTCATCGTCACTATTGTCACCATTACTATCAATAGAGTCAGAATTCTTAGCTGCTGCTTGAATTACATCATTTGGAACTGCAATTTTTTGTTGATTGATATTAGTATAAGAAGCTGTCCCCTTATTTGAACCAGCGGTCCAATCATAATGAATCTCAGTTAACTGTTTTTGTTTATTAAAGCTATAAGTTAGAGTAGCTGATGTAAAGTCTTGATCTCCAAATGGATTCCATTTGTTTTCATTTGAAACCCAAGTAATATAATGTTCCATTAATTCTTTAACTTCAGCAGAGTTTCCTTCGTATTTCGCTTGATAACCATCATCAGTCTTTGAGACTTTCATTTGATTAATAAGACTAGAAGGAAGACTAGTCATAGGATCAAATCTTCCAATTTTATAAGTTTGCCCAATTTTAGTCCATTTATCACCATATAAACTGTAAACAAATTGATCAGTTGCCCAAACTTCTGAATTCATCCCACCGTTAAATTTATAATGTACTACTCGCGGATTTTCTTGAATTATTCCTGTGTCATAACCTTTAACAGTTGCATAATTGAGCCGAATATCAAAATTACCTTCATTAAAGGCCGAAACATTATTCATCAACTCAGTAGCTGTCGGTACTTTTTCTCCATCTTTCTTCGAATTACTTGACTTATTAAGGTTCTCACTACTCTGTTTTCTCACTTCACCTTCTTGCTTTTCCGACTTGCTACTCTTAGATTTACTTTTCTTTTCAATCTTAACTATTGAAGATTTCGACTTGGCATTAGATGTACCTGACTGTTTTTCATTACTTTGACAACCAGCTAATGCTAAGGCACTTACACCTACTAAAGTAGCAATCCCATACTTATAAAACTTACTTTTCACTCTATTTCCTCCTACGCTCGAGCTATTAGCATTAAAATAATTGAAGACGCAAAAAAGCCAAGCTAAAGAATGGCCCCATTAAGGTCATCTTTAACTTGGCTTTTTAAGTACTGTACAAGAAAATAAGGATTTAAAGTGTAAAATCCCTTAGAAACGTTGATAGAATGGCTTTCTACCCCCCCCATTCAGAGAAATGAGAGTATTGTTTCTTAATTCTTGCATAGTAACACCTCCAACTTATGAATTTATTGTAGCATATTTTTTGTTATTTTAAAGGGCTGTATAATTTTTCCTGTTGATGAATATCTATGATATTCTATCGACAGGATTTTTTTACGTAAAAAAAGAGGCCATAGTCCTCTCTTACTTAAAATCCTTCTTCGACCAATTCAATTAAGTGTATGGAGATTTAAACTATGTCCTCTTTAAATGATTATATTAAATTTACTCTTGATATTGAAGATAAAAACATTATTTTTTCTGATTATTCAAATGAAAATATTAACGGTAAGATTTACAAAATATATTTAGCTGAGCTGATCCAGCCTACTTGTCCTTATTGTCGTTCTACTAATCTTAAGCATAACGGTCATTACGTCTCTAACGTTCGTTTCATTACTGCTGATGCTAGTAAGCCCGTTACTATCAGATTAAGAAAACAACGTGTTCTCTGCAATGACTGTTTAAAAAGATCTATGGCTCAATCTAATCTGGTTAATAAAGGCTGCTATATCTCTAACACTTCTAAGCGAAAAATACTTTCTGCTCTTACTGAAGATCGTTCAATGACCAGCATTGCTAGAGAACATAATGTATCTGTCAACACGGTTCAAAGAGTATTAGAAGTCTGCTCTTCTAAGTTCTATGATGCCTTTGATCATCTCCCTGAACACTTAGCTTTTGATGAATTTAAGGGCGTAGGCAAAAAGCTTCACTTTATTTGTCTAGATGGTGATACTCACAAAGTTGTTCAAATTCTTAGAACTCGTTTCAAACCTGATATTCTACGCTATTTTTACAAGTTCACTCCTAAAGCTCGTGCAATGGTTAAAACAGTAACTATGGATCTTAATTGTTATTATCCTTTAGTTGCTAGAGAATTATTTCCAAATGCTCAGATAGTTATTGACCGTTTTCATATGGTTCAAATGCTTACTAGATCGTTTAATATTTTCAGAGTTCAAATCATGAAGCAATTTAATAAAAGAAGCCGTAAATATAAGCTTTTAAAGTCCCCTTGGAAGCTTTATCTCATGAAATATGACAAACTTAATAAGACTACTCCTTATTACGACTGGCATTTTAAGGACTGTCTAACACAGGAACATGTTGTCTTAGATGGTTTAGATTGTGACCAAACCTTAGAAAATACTTATTGGGTTATGCAAGACTTTATGACTGCTATTCAGGATAACGATGAAAAGAAAGTTATCCATCTACTTCATTCAAAACAAAATGTTGGTAAACAAATGCATCAAACTCTATTAACTTTTAAACGTAATTATTCTGGTGTCCTAAACGGTATTACCTCAACTTATTCTAATGGTTGTCTTGAAGGAGTTAACCGTAAGATTAAACAAATTGAACGTACTGCTTATGGCTATAGAAATTTCAAACATTTATTAATTAGAATTAGACTCGAAGAAAATATTATAAAAGAAAAGGAATCAAACAGCTATTTCTTAGCTGCTTAATTCCTTCTTAAAATTATCCATCAACAGGATTTGCAAAAGAGCC
>DBFNNF010000025.1:0-2798 GCA_048407585.1 Lactobacillus johnsonii
AATTCTACACTATCTATTAATATTATTTAAAAGGAGATATAATTTTTTGATGAGTAAATTAGATTCTTCTTTACTTTATTGATAGGAATTGCTAAAATAACATTTTTTTGCTAAGATAAATGCAGTTTAGGAGTGGTTTTATGGCAGTAAAGAAAGCAGCTCTTGCATGTACTGTATGTGGTTCTCGCAATTATTCTATTGCAGCAAGCAAGAATAGAACGCAAAGACTTGAACTTAAGAAGTTTTGCAAGCATTGCGGAAAGCAAACTTTGCACAAGGAAACGAGGTAGGTAAGCAATGTTTAAGTTTATTAAGAGTGTTAACCAAACTATGGCAAAAGTATCATGGCCTACATGGAAACAAAATAGACGTGATACAGGTGTTGTAATCATCAGCTCAATTTTGTTTGGTGCTTACCTTGGTTTGCTAGATTTATTATTTAGCTACTTAACGCAAATGTTCTTATAAAAACAGTATATGTGTTATAATTAAATCAGTTAAAAAAGCCTCCCTCGGAGGTTTTTTTATTTGCATAAAGGTATTATTTTAAGGAGTTTAGAAACATGGTTGAAACCAGCGAAAAGAAATGGTACGTTTTACACACTTATTCTGGCTACGAAGAAAAGGTTAAGAAAGATTTACTTTCAAGAGCCCAATCAATGGGTATGCAAAATTATATCTTTCGAGTAATTGTTCCTGAAGAACAAAAGACTGAAACTGTTCGTGGTAAGAAGCAAGAAGTAGATGAAAAGGTATTTCCAGGTTACGTTTTAGTAGAAATGGTAATGACTGATGAAAGTTGGTATGTTGTCAGAAATACGCCAAACGTTACTGGATTTGTTGGCAGTCACGGTGGTGGATCAAAGCCATCTCCTTTATACGATGACGAAATTGAAAGAATTCTTGCTTCTCAAGGCCAACCAGCTAAAGAACCTAAAGCTGACTATGAAGTTGGTGAAACAGTAACTATTATTGATGGTGCATTTAGTGGCATGAGTGGTAAGATTACTGAAATTAATCCAGAAAAAGATAAACTTTATGTTTCTATTGATATGTTCGGCAGAGAAACAAATGCTGAACTTGACTATAACCAAGTAAAAGAATTTGACCAATAATAAAAATTTAATTAGCTATTGTCAATTTAATAAATTGCTGGTAGTATATTAGAGTATCTTTATTATTGTGGGAGGAGAAGAAGGAAAATTCTCCACTATAACCGCATCACGGAATCAAGGAGGTATTGACCGTGGCAAAGAAAGTTATTAACGTAGTTAAACTGCAAATTCCTGCTGGTGCAGCAACTCCTGCACCTCCAGTTGGTCCTGCATTGGGTCAAGCTGGAATCAACATCGTTGGTTTCACTAAGGACTTCAACGCACGTACTGCTGATCAAAAGGGTATGATTATCCCTGTAGTTATTACTGTATATGAAGATCGTTCATTCGAATTCATTACTAAGACTCCACCAGCTGCTGTTCTTTTGAAGAAGGCTGCTAAAGTGGACAAGGGTTCTGGTGAACCTAACACTAAGAAGGTTGCTAAGGTAACTAAGGACCAAGTTAAGGAAATTGCCGAAACCAAGATGAAAGATCTAAACGCTGCAGATATTGAAGCTGCTATGCGCATGATTGAAGGTACTGCTAGAAGCATGGGCTTCACTGTAGAAGACTAGTGTTTTTAGGAACGTCGGATCGTTAATCAAAATTAACGAATCAAGGTGGGAGAGTGTGAGAAGACTCGTTTGACCACATTTTCAGGAGGATTTTTACATGGCAAAGCATGGAAAGAGATATTTAGAAGCAGCTAAAAAAGTTGATTCAACTAAATTTTATTCAGTAGATGAAGCTATGAAGTTAGCAAAAGAAACTTCATACGCAAACTTTGATGCAACTATTGAAGTTGCATATAACTTAAACGTTGACCCTAAGCAAGCAGATCAACAAATTAGAGGTGCATTGGTACTTCCAAACGGTACTGGTAAATCTAAGAAGGTTGTTGTTTTTGCTGAAGGTCCACAAGCTGACCAAGCTAAAGAAGCAGGTGCTGACGAAGTTGGTTCTGATGATTTAGTAGAAAAAGTTCAAAACGGTTACTTAGACTTTGACGTAGTTATTGCTACTCCAATGATGATGGCTAAAGTTGGTCGTTTAGGTCGTATCTTAGGACCTAAAGGCTTAATGCCAAACCCTAAGACTGGTACTGTTACTATGGACGTTGCTAAAGCTGTTGAAAACCAAAAAGCAGGTCAAGTTGAATACCGTGTTGATAAGCAAGGTTTAATCCATGCACCAATCGGTAAGGCTTCATTTGACGCTGAAAAATTAGCACAAAACTTTGATGCATTACGTGACGTTATTCTTCGTGCACGTCCTGCATCAGCTAAGGGTCAATACGTTAAGAGTGTTGCCGTTTCTGCAACCTTTGGCCCTGGTATCCACTTGGATCCATTAAACTTAGACTAATTAATAGTTGTTTAATTAAGCAAAAAGACTTCACAATTGTGAAGTCTTTTTTTGTACTAAGGTTGAAAGTGTAATGAGATTTTAGTTAAAATTAAACAATACGCTATTTTTAGAACAGGGGGTGAAGGAAATGCTAAATTATATTTTTAGTATTTTGCCTTCATTATTTTCCGGTGCTTGGTTAACTATTGAGATCTTTTTTTGGACGACAGTAGTTTCTATTCCGCTAGGTTTATTAGTTGCCTTTGGTTTACATTCAAAATTGAAGTTAGTTAAAGCTATTTTAAAATTTTATGTATGGATTATTCGTGGTACGCCGCTTTTACTACAATTAAT
>DBFNNF010000026.1:0-14437 GCA_048407585.1 Lactobacillus johnsonii
GCATGAAAGCTGCAGGCTTTGGCCCTTTAATTCTTGTGATTTTTTATTATATTTATTCTTTTATCATTAACTTCCATACTATTTCGATTCAAAACGTAAATAAGAATATTCTTTCCAGTTTATTACTAGCCTTTATCGCCGGAGGTATTAGTGCAGTCTTTAAAGTTGAAAAAATCTCTCTTGGACTTGCAACTATGATTGATGCGATTGTAATTTACATTGACTACCTTCTCTTTTATGTTTTTAACAATTGGATTGAGTTACAAATTATCCCATTTCTAGTTTTTACGGCACTATATATCATCGGTTACTTAATTATTTGGCTCTGTATCTACCATCAAGTAAAAATACAAGTAAAGCAGTTAAATCATAAATTATAAAAAAGAAGCAGATCACTACCATAATTAACGGTAATGATCTGCTTTTTATCCTTCAGCCTTTTGGATCTGATCATGCATATCAGCGATATCCAAATCTTTGTTCAAAAATTCCTGGTTGTCCATTGGTAAATGTTGCTCAATAGTAGTAAACGGCTGTAAATAAACAGTTGCTTCTTTTATCTTGAAGTCTAATAAGTGTCCACCAATTGATTTATTATCTGCCAAAAAATGCAAATGGTATCCAGCAGCAGCCATGCCTTGGAACATCTTCGGTGCAAAGTAACCTATAACGGTGCCAGAAACATCAGTAGATTCAAAAACGGCTTGTTCATTTGCTACCTGCAATAAAGTCTTGTAAGGTCTTGTCTGCTTTTCAACTACTCTTGTTTTAACAGTTGAGAAATTCCCCACAATTTTAACCGCAAAAAAGACATTTTTATAAGGATAGTCGGCTAAAATCTTATCTTCTAATTCTTTTTGAGTTAAATTTTCGACCTTAAAACTATCTTTTATCTCTTCAAAATGAACTGTCGCAAATGGGACCTTTTCTTCTGGTTTTAAAATTCTAATTTCACCATTGCTTTGAGCTAAATACGGTACATGGTCAAGTAGAATCATTTCACCATCAAGTCCACTAGCTGTTCCAATGCCCCAGTCACCGTGCTTTAACAGATCTGCAACTGTCATTGTCCCTTCAAACAATCCTGGCACCAGCATCCCCAAAGTACCATGCTGATAAACCTTGCTTTCATATTTTGCCATAATTTTCCTACCTTCTATTAATGTAGCTGATCCTCTAAGATTGTCTTTCCTAATTCTTGATTAAAACTATAATCAACCGGTATATCAACAACAGTTGGTCCATCTTCTTTAAAGGCCTTATCCAAAATCTTATCTAAATCAGCCGCCTTTTCTACACGGTAGCCCTTAGCACCAAAGCTTTCTGCATATTTAACAAAGTCTACAGGACCAAATTTAACAGCTGCTGAATCGCCATACTTCAATTCTTCTTGGAATTTAACCATGTCATAATTTCCATCATTCCAGATAATATGGACAATATTCAAACCTAGTCGAACAGCAGTCTCTAAATCTTGTGAGGAGAACATGAATCCTCCATCCCCAGAAACCGAAACAATTTTTGTATTTGGTCTTACCAAAGCTGCTGCCACTGCCCAAGGAAGAGCAACTCCAAGTGTCTGCATTCCGTTACTAAAAAGCAAATGACGTGGTTCATAACTTCTGAAGTGCCGTGCCATCCAGATGTAAAAACTACCAACATCCACTGTTACCGTCATGTCATCGGTAACTCGGTCTTGTAGGGCTTGGATAATACTTAAGGGATGACTCTTAACTTGATCCTTAGTAACAGCAGGTGGAGTATCACGTTTTTGCAGGGTTTTACGCAATGAATCAAGATACTGTTTAGATTCATTTGGCATGGAATAGCCCTTCATATATGGTAAGAGGAAGTCTAAAGTTTGAGAAATATCTCCAACCAATTCTCGCTCAGGCTGATAATTTTTATCAATTTCTGCCCGCATAGAATCAATTACAACGATATTTGCGCTTCGATCAGAATTCCAGTTTCGAGGCTCATATTCGATTGGATCATAACCAATTGCAATAACCAAATCACTCTTTTTAAGCAATTGATCCCCTGGTTGATTTCTAAACAAACCTACACGACCGAAGAAATCATCCTCTAATTCACGTGGAATAATTCCAGCACCTTGAAAAGTTTCAACTACCGGTAAATGAGTTTCCGCAATTAAACGTCTAATAGCTCTGGTAGTTTCTGGATCAGATGCCCGCATTCCTAACAAAAGTACAGGAAGCTTTGCGGCTTTAATACGCTGTGAAAGTAAAGTTGATTCAATTGGACTAGCGGGGCCTAACTTTGGGGGCTCAAGTGGCGCAATCACACTCGTTTTTACTTCTGCATCAGTTACATCTTGTGGAACAGAAACAAAACTTGCTCCTTGCTTAGATGCTTCTGCTTCTTGATATGCGTTAGCAATTACCTCAGAAATATTCTCAGGTTCTTGAACTTCGGCACTATATTTAGTAATAGGAGCAAATAAAGCTGTATTTTTCATACTTTGGTGAGTTAAACGCAAAAGATCAGTTCTTTGCACTTGGCCAGAAATAGCTAGTACGGGATCACCTTCTGCTGTAGCAGTTACTAAGCCAGTTGCTAAATTTGATGCACCTGGACCTGAGGTAGTAAGAACAACACCCGGTTTTCCCGTAATTCTTCCTACTCCAGCCGCCATGAAGGCCGCATTTTGTTCGTGCCGCGTTAATACAAATTTAGGCGTACGTGGATCTTTAGAATGTTCAAGTAATTCAAATACTCGATCAATTTTGGCACCTGGAATTCCAAAGACAAATTTAACATCATGATTAATTAAGCTATCAACAATTGCATTTGCACCGTAATATTTTTCTTCTGCCACAGCAATCTTCCTTCTTCCAATCTAGGTTGTATATCTACTTACAAATTAAAAGTATACTTACAAGCTACCACACTTTCAAGTAAATATAGTTATAGAAAACTTCAAATCAAATACTTCTAATATAGATATATCATAAATCAATTCTATAATAGAACTTGAATAAAAATAAATTTAAGCGAGGAATAGACATGGTTAGTATCTTAAATAATCAAACTAGTAATGAAGAATTCTTAGAATTTGCGACTAATGAAGTCCACAATGTTGATGTTGCTACGACACATCATGGTGCACCTTCTGCTCAAGTCTGTGATCTAGTTTTGAATAAAAATGGTAAGCTCTACATTGTCACCTCTAGTCAAAATCCATTCTTTCAAGATTTGATCCATCAACCTAAGGTAATTATCAATGGGTACAAAGGAGATGGCACGATGGATTCATGTGGCTTTTCAATTCGGGGAACAATTAAAAATATTGAACATGAATATATTGACGAGATTTTTGAAAAAAATGATTATTTAAATGAAATATATGCAGATGATATTGAAGGTGCAAAAGAAGATCTGCGGGTTTTAGAAATCACACCAAAAGAAGCAGCCTACTTAGATCATCGTACTCACCCTATTTTTACAAGAAAATTTGAATTTTAATTAATCATTTTTTCACATATCTAAATAAGTAAATAAAAATGGATAGGTTTCTTTTCCCTATCCATTTTTTAATCTGGTTTAGTTAGCTAATTTAATTCTTTTATCGGCAACTTGTTCAATAAAATACTGGTCATGGTCAATTAAAAGCATTGCTGGTTTTACTTCTTGTAGTAAATTAATCAATTGATCTTGATTGAAGACATCTAGATAGTTTGCTGGTTCATCCCATAAATACAAACCTGCTGGCTCAAGTAGTGATTTGGCCAAAGCGATTCTTTTCTGTTGTCCCATACTCATCTCTTCAATTGGCACATTAAAGTTAGTACGAGGAAAGCCCATCTTTTTTAAAATATTAAGAAGATCTTTATAAGACAATTTTTGATGAAGCGCAAAATTCTTTAAACTCCCTTGATATATTGTGAAATCTTGTGGTAAATACGAAATTCTTAATCCATTAGCTAGCTGATATTTTCCGTCACTATTTGCTGAGACCTTATTCAATAAGAATTTTAAAAAAGTAGATTTTCCAGATCCATTTTTACCTTCAAGGGCAACAATGCCATGATTTTTTACTATCAAGTTCAAATTAGAAAATAGGTGTTTATCTCCAACCTTTAGACCTAAACCTCTAGTTTCAAGAAGATTGGAATGATAATTAGCTTGAAAGTTCATCGTTAATTTTGGTATATCTTCAATATTAACCATCAATCCTTCTTTTTCTTTAATCTTTTTATCCATTCTATTTCTACGTGTAATAGATTTCTTCATCATTTTGGCAGCTGCATGTCCAATCGCAGCCTTATTTACTCTAGCTCTACGGTTAAGAATATATTGTGTTTTTTGTCCCAAATTTTTTCTAGCTTCTATTTTTTGTGCCCAATGATAAAATTGTTCTTTTTGATTATGTAAATTTTTAATTTCGCCAGCTAATTTTTCATTTTTTTCACGATTGAATTCATCACGTGCTTCTTTATTTTGTACATATGTTGCATAATTTCCTTGATATAAATGAATTTCAGCATTTTCGATTGCTAGCACATGATCAGTTACTTGATTTAAAAAATTACGATCATGACTTACAACAATATATCCTTTATGATGCTTAGTTAAATATTTACAGATTTCCTGACGACTTTCTTCATCTAAATGATTTGTAGGTTCATCAATGAGAGGGAAAGAATTTTGATCAATAAATGATAAAGCTAATAAAATTTTGGTCTGTTCTCCGCCGCTTAAAGTATTAAAGGGCTGCCAGATTAAATTTGAGTCAACGTGCATTAAATTCAGCTCACGCTCTAGTCTCCATTCCTCAAACATAATTTGATCTTGTAATTCATATAAAGTGATATTACTTGGATCCTTAATCCTAGTTGGATAATAAGAAAAATTCAATTTAGTTTGAATTTCACCTCTTCCAACTAATTTTCCCTGTAAAAGATTAAGGAAAGTCGTTTTTCCTCGGCCATTTCTACCAACCAGTCCTAGCTTCCAAGAGCTATCTAAGTCTAAATTTAAATTATTAAAAACATTGTTGCTACTATCTTCATACCTAAATGATACATTCGAAATTTTAATACTACCCATTTAAATCACCTCGAAAAAAAGAGCCTGCACTTATGACAAGTACAGACTCTTCATGTTTTTACGTATTAAAAGAAGATCATGTCCGTCTAATAATCTTGTCAAAAGTGCATAGTTTATCCCTTTAATAAAAAACGAATAATTTCAACTATGCTTAGTTTTGCAAGATTAAAGACGCAACAGCGACCCTTCTTTCTAAAGGTGAATTTCAATTGATAAAATTAAGATATCATGAAATCTAATCAAAATCAATCATAAATAGTTAATTTATATCTCAATAAGTTCATCTGTTATCCAACTATTTCTTGATAATTTTTATAATCTTATAAATAACGCCAATCAACAACAGACTTCCGCCGATAATCAAAAAACTAGTCCAATATACATCTAATCTCTGCTGATATACATTCACCAAGATTAAAAATATGAGTAAAACTAACATTCCAACTATCGATCTTATTTGTTTTTTCTTATCTGGTAGCAAATTCAACCCTCCATTTTTTATGGAAACACATTACTTAGCACAAAAAAACTCTATGAAACATTAATCAATACTTCATAGAGTTTAGTATATTAGGATTATTTTTTATATTACATAAATATACAAATTCGGTTTGATATTATACCAATCTAGAAATTTTAATCCAAATCAGTCCTTTATTCCTTCAATCAAACGTGCATCACTTATTCCACAAAAACTTAATAAGAGCTTTATCAACTTGTGCATTTTCATGGAGCTTTGAATGCTGCGCATTTTTGCCGTTAATCTTCAAAACACGATAAGTACTATTACCGCCACTAACAAGATATTGCAATGAAAGGGATGACCTGTTATCTACCCTACCATCACTGCCGTTGCCAATATCACCAATGATGTTCAGCACTTTCACATGCTTTTTAGCATAAATACTCCTAACTTCAGTCATTTGTTTATAAGTTGAATTCATCTTATTTGGCTTGCCCTCACTATTCAACTTCATTCCTTTCGGCTGTTTAATTGAATTAGGAATTCCATCAAAATCTAAGCCAGCAAAGTGACCAGCAATATCAACTTGCTTTTGAATTTGAGGCATGTTCTTCTTATTTCCATTCTGAAGCATGTAATAAATAATCGAAATATTACCTAATGAATGACCCACCATATTGATTTTCTTAATTCCATACTTCTTTTGGAGTGCCTTTACTACATTAGTCGCATACTCACCATGTTTATTAAAATCAAGTTGACGATTATTTTCATAGTTTACTTCACAGATTGGATTTTTAGCATTTTTAGGCCAAGTACCAACTAAAGTAACTTTCCCTGTTTTTGAAACTTCTGCTCGAATAACTGACTTAGTTACGCCGGCCTTCTTGGCGGCATCAACCATATGCTCTTCTGCATGGTAGGAGGAACCTCCTCCGTGGAAAAACAAGGTTGGCGTTGAAGTAATTTGTATTTTTTTATTGCTACTATTACTTTGTTTTGAACATCCCGCTAAAATCAACAGAATACTTGATATGATTAAAATAAATAAACTTTTCTTCTTCATAATTCTCTATTTCTTTACAACTGCGACCGTGGCTTTAGCAACTGGTTCAGATACCATCAAGTCAATTGGATATTGTCCTTGATACTTTTTATTGTACGCATCTGTTACTTGCTTAATCAATTCCGCATTTTTAACAGGTTGATATTCAACTTCAAATGTCTTACCTGCTACTTCAACTTGACCACCATTTTTAATCCCGGCTTGATACCACTTAGTATTTTCAATACCTTTTGCACCACGAATAAAAACTTGCTTATCAACTGTTACTTCCCAGACAGGGTTATCTTCTGCAAAACTTTTATCATCACTATAAGGACGATTTTGCAATGTTTGAGCCTCTTTAAAAGCTACTAATTCTTTTTCGCTCCAGCTAGCCATCTTTTTCTCCTTAATCATTAACTTTAATATATGACTTAATTACTTTTCGATCAGCCATTTCTTGGTAAGCTTCATTGATTTGATCGAGAGTAAATGTTTTTGTAAATACTTTTCCCGGATTGATCTTTCCATCTAAGACTGCCTTTAATAAAACTTGCTTATCATAGGTAGTTACGGATGCTGGTCCACCAGCTACACTCATATTCTTATAAAAAATTAAACCTGGATTTAATTCAGCTCCATGAGGTAATCCTACACGTCCAACGCGAGATCCAGGCCGCCCAACTTGCAAAGCTTCCTCGTTAGACAATTTACTTCCAACACATTCTAATACTGCATCAGCTCCACCGCGAGTAATTGCAAGTAAGTTCTGAATTCCTTCTTCGTCGCGTTCAGCTACATTCTCCGTTGCACCAAATTCACGGGCTAAAGCTTCGCGGTCTGCATGTCTACTAGTAGAAACAATTTGTTTTGCACCACGTAATTTAGCTGCAATGATTGCAGATAATCCTACTGCTCCATCACCTAAAACAATTACTGAATCTCCTGGTTGAACATTAGCTACACGAGCTGCATGATATCCAGTTGCCATTACATCTGCTAAGGCTAAGAATGACTTTAACATTCCCTCAGCATAGTCGGCTGGTTTACCAGGAATTTTAACTAATGACCATTGTGCATGCTGGAAACGTACATATTCTGCTTGATAACCATTAGAGAAATTTTCACTTAAATCATGACTCATACATACTCCGTCAAATCCAGCTAAGCATGCTCGGCAGTGACCACATCCATGAGTAAATGGTGCAATTACAAAATCACCCTTTTTGACTGTAGTAATATCTTTACCAATCTCTTCTACGATTCCAATAACTTCGTGACCACCATTTTCATGGCCCTGTTCTTCTACACCATTGTAAGCCCACAAGTCTGAGCCGCAAACACAAGTCCGAATCACTTTAATAATTACATCATCATCTTTTTCAATTTTAGGCATTGGCTTATCAATAATTTTCATTTCGCCAGCTTTAACAAATTCGGCATATTTCATTATTCTTTCTCCTCAGTTTTCTATTTAATACTTTTACCTAAGTTATAAGCTTTCTGAGCAAATTTTTCTAATTTTTGCTCATTCCATGAATCATCCGCATAAATTTGATCAATCATTTTCCAGCGCATATAATTACTGAGCTTTTCAATATGTAACTTCACTGCGTCCATATCTTCTTGAGTTCCATAGCCGGCCATCATAAAAATCATCTTTTTATCTTTAAGTTCATGATTATAATCATAAAATCGATCGATGACTGTTTTTAATTGAGCATTAAGGCCAAAATAATAAAGCGAAGAAACTAAAACAACGACGTCAGCAGCTAATAATTTAGGAATAACTTCTTTTTCCACTACATCATTATCTGGAATACCAATTTCCATTCCTGGCGCATGTTCTAATTGCAAAAAATGCGGCTCACTCTCACCTTGAAGACCAGCATCATATCGATAAACTTCATTTCCAGCTTCTTCTATTCCTTTTTCAAAACTATCGGCTAATTTTTGAGAAGCACCGTTAAAGTGTGGGCTTCCTGTTAACATCACTATCTTTAACATAAAGTTTTCTTCTTTCTCTTTTTCTCTAAATCTTCATCAATGATTATACGGACCATATTTTTACTTGAAAATTGATAATTTTTCATGCTAGGATAAATTAGATTTATAGCAATGAGGTTAAAAAATGATTGAAAACCACTTATTAGAAGAACTAGTAACTTTTGCAAAATATGGAACTGTTGCGAAAACTGCAGAAGTCCTTGGTTTAACCCAACCTGCAGTTACTCACTCTATGAAAAAATTAGAGGAAGAACTTGGCGTTAAACTTTTTATTCGTAAGCCTAATAAACTGTATTTAAGTGAAACTGGAAAGTATACTGCTCGGGAAGCTAAAAAGCTACTGAATGATAATCTAGATTTTAGTAAAAAAGTTAAGCAATTTGAAAAAGATCAAACAACTCTCGTTATTGGTGCGAATGCTCCTGGTCCCATGATTGTACTCCGCTCTTTAAATGACCAAAATGTTCAAATCGAAGATAAGTTAATTGAAAGTAATTTTGAGAGTTTACTTGCGGAACATCAATTCACTTGCTTACTACTTAATTTTCCCATTGAGGATCGTGATCTTACCTCTACTTATTTAGGTACAGAATCAATGTCAGTTAACTTACCAGCAGAATGTGGGCTAAATAAAAACCAAGTACTGTCATTTAAAATGTTAAAAGGAAAAACGATTTTAAGTCCTGCTAAGATTGGCTTTTGGACCCAGATTTATCATGATGAAATTCCTGATAGCAAAATTATTTTTCAAGATGAGTCAACAGATTATAGCGAAATTTTACAGTATTCCGTTCTTCCCTTCTTTACTACTAATTTAACTAGTTTAGACTCACAGTGGGGTAATAATCTTCCTAATAATCGTTCAGTTCGTCCCTTATCAGATGAAGTAGCTCATCAAAAGTTCTATGCTTGCTACTTAAAGCAAAACCAAACTCGTCTTATGCCTTTAATTGAAAAATTGCAGGATCAATGGAGTAAATATGATCAAATGTAAAAAAGCCGATTGCTTCTTCACTAAGCAATCGGCTTTAATATTTTAAACAGAGCCAAAATTTAATTATTTCCAAAATAAGCAGCTAGGATCTTTTTACTTTCATTGTGTAAAATCCCACCGATTACTTCAGGACCTCGTTGCATTTGTTCAAAAGTAATTTTGCTACAATTAACTCCCTTTTTCCCCATTGTGCCTTCTAAATCCTCATTACTAGCAGCATACACCATTCTCCCAAGTTTAGCCCAAACCATGGCACCTGAGCACATAAAACAAGGTTCACAACTAGTATACAAAGTATAATCACTTAAATCCTCAATTTGCTTTTCACTACAGAAACGTCTAATTAAGCCGAGCTCTGCATGAAATGTTGGATCATTAGCAGTATGAATTTGATTTTCATTTTCAAAAACTATCTTATTATCTTTAACTAAAACTGCTCCAAATGGTTCATTTCCATGCTTAACAGCTAAACTTGATAATTCAACAGCCCGTTTCATAAACTGTTTATCGTTTTCCATTTTTCATCCTCCAAAACAACATTTAGTTAAATTATACCAAAAAGAAAATCCTTATTTTTGGTAGCAAAAAAGCTAGATAGCTTTCTTTTTAATTGCCATCTAGCTTGTATCAGATTAAAAGAATAACTTACTCATAATAATCATGAAGATCATCAGGCAAGTAGAACTAATAGCAGCAGCTCCAAATACGGTACCACCACGTTTGAAGATAACACTGAAGTTAACTGAAATACCTAAAGCGGCCATTGCCATCCCCAAAAATACATACGCTGCTTGAACTAAGCCATCTAAAACTGCTGGTGGGAATGGTAAGAAAGTACCTAAAATACTGGTTAAAATAAATCCGCCTAAGAACCAAGGAATTGGTAATTTCTTAGGTGCTTGTGTATGATCTTGCGCACTTTCTTTCACCAGTCTTCTTTGGTACCAGTATCCAATTATTAAAGCAACTGGTGCTAAAAGTAAAACCCGTGATAATTTCATAATTAACGCACTATCTAAACTTGCTTCACCAAAAGCACTACCAGCTGCAATAGCATGGGCAATTTCATGAAGAGATCCACCAGCAACAATACCAAATTGTGAATCTGTTAACCCAAGCATTGGTTTAATCACAATTTCTAAGAGTGTAAATACTGTTCCCATTACACAAACTACAGCAACAGCAAGTACCTCGTTTTCTCTTTTACGTTCTTCATCTCTACTCTCAATTTGAGGGGAAACGCCCATTACAGCAGCTGCTCCACAGATTCCGCAGCCACAAGCTGACAACACTGCTAATTCATCTTCTGCCCCAAATTTTTTACTAAGCCAGTAAGTCAAAACAATCGTTCCACTTACCCCTAGCATTGCAACTAGAATTGTTTTAATACCAGCATCAGCTAACTTAGTAAGATTAAGTCTAAAACCCAGTAAAATAATTCCTAATCTCAAAAATTTATTGGAAATAAAACCAATCCCTGGTGCTGCTTCTTCTCTTACCCCAACTGGTAAAACCTGCAGTGAAATTCCTAATAAAAGGGCAATTACCAACGCACCAATCAAGTTAACATAGGGTAATTTTGCTAGAAAAATACCTGCCACGGAACAAATTAAAGTCATTGCAGCTGCAAGACCAAATGATTTACTCTTAACAATACTTATCAATAAAAAATACCTCCAGTTTAATTACTTACTCCTACCCAGGAAAATTTACAGAATAAGTAATTATATAGTGTTTTAAAGTGATTCTTTCTCGAAAGCAAAATTCTTATAGTACTATAATATCTAATCCAATAATTAAAGTAAAATAATATGCTCACAAAATCACAAATATTTTTATTGATATAAAAAGGACGAAAGCCTAAATTGCACTTTCATCCTTCAATTTTGTGATATTATTCATAAAATCTTTCAAATCAATTACAGTCTCAAATGTTAAGAAAAACAATAAAGCTTTAATCCAAGATCGACTAAGTAAAAAGAAAAAGCAAATTGCTAATGCTATAAGCCCTATTCCCACAAACAAAGCTAATGCAGTTAGCTTTGCTCCAAATAAATTGACAACTTCCTTAAAACTACTTGGCTCATTTTTAACTAATAGAGATAGGTCATGATATTGCTTACTAGTCCTCACTCTAAATGATAAAAAAGTAAATACTGTTCCGATAATAATCAAGCCGGCTCCAAGTAATTGAAATAAAAGACTCATTGGAGGCTGTCTAAACATTAAAATACCTCCAAGAATTAGCAAGATGTCCGCAAGCAAATTGTAACGTAAACGTTTATTTTCTAATTTAGTAAAAATTAATTCATTCGAATCCATACTTCATATCCTTTAATATTCTTCTTTCTACCAGTATACTGGTTAAAATAAAAATGACCAAGAGCAATTTTAACTCTTGGTCATCTACGTCAATTAACGTCCTTTATGAACTGTGTCACTTTCAACTGGGATTGGCTGAGCTTTAAGCTCAACTGCACCATATAAAATACCGATTAAACCGGCTATTACTAATAATTGGGACATATTCAGGACTCCTCTCTTGGAATCTTCCCCCAGTACCTATCTTACAGGCTTAAGTCCATTTCTCAAAACAAAAAGACTTGTGTTGCAGGCGTCAGAGAAAGCCAGATCCAATAAAAAGTCATCATAATTACCGCTAAATAAGACATCATAGTTAAAAAGTTTTCAAAGCAGCCTCCAACTTTATAATGAATTGGTGACTTCCTTTTTTTCTTATAAAATGGCGCTAGCCACTCTACTCCTTGCTTACTGAAACTATCTTCAACTAAATGCAAAAAATAGCCAATTACCAGCCCAAACCAAAGCGCACTCCAATAATTTTGAGAAGTTAAGTTGTTGATATGAATAGGAATAAATTTATTCATTAAATAATATAGACCGCCAGAAAAAATGGCCCAACCAAGGAAAGAATGAGTAATCCCACGATGTTTAAGAAAAAGACTAAAATTAATCACTGACTTCTTGCTTGCAGAACTGTTATATTCATCAATATCAGGTAAAGAAGCGCCAATGGCAGTCGCAGCCAGAATAATAATGTTGTTAACTGGATCGATCAATAGACGATTAGTTAATAGTAAGCTTAGTTCCACGATTGCAATACTGCAAATTCGATGTGACCTAGTTAGCACTTCTTTTCACCCTCTCTAGAACATATATTCTATTTTAACAAAATTCCCACCAGAATGGGAACTTGTATACGCCAAGGTATAAAAAAACTCTAGTTTTGCACTAGAGTTTTTAAGTAATATCATTTTATAGCTTTACATAATTATTTTACTTTTAATTGATAGTTTCTTTTAATATCTTGCTCAATTCTTCTACTCGCTGATCTTCTGGTTTAGCAATAAAAGCATATTCTTCAGTGAGTTGTTTTTCATCTTGCAACAAGAATAATTTTTGTACTTGGTCATCATCAATATGGGCAGCTGTTTTTTCATTCATGATTAAGTAACCAGATCCAGATTCAACCATTAAAACTGCTTCTCCTAAGGTTTCAACCGCAAGTAAATCACTATCAACTTGAAGAACATCTTTTAAATAGTGGTATTCACTCTTTTCTTCCTCTACTCCTGCTACCATAATGCAAGGCAAAGTCTTTAAATCACTCACTTCAACAGTTTGTTGATATTTATTAAAATTACCCGCTTGCACCACGGCCACTAAAGCAACATCATCAACCGGATAAGTAGCTAGTTGCTGATAGATAGTATGCCTTGAATTAACTAAGACTGCATCTAACTCATTGTTTTGAATCTTATCTTCAATCTCATCATATGAAACAGGCTCTAAACTGACCTTTTCATCTTTATGTAAAGCTTGCCATTTACCTGCTGCCTTTTCCAACTCATGTCTACCTAAATTTTTTAAATATCCAATCTTCATTTTTTTCACCTGTATACAAAATAAGACTTTGATCTTTCAACCAAAGTCTTATGTGTCTTAATTACTGAGCTTTGTCATGAAACGCAATTGTAAAACCATTCTCCCAAACTTCACTTGGAGCAAGATGGTTCATGCCACGTTTATGTTCTAGTTGACCATCACTGTCTAAAGTATCTGCAATGCCCCACCATGGTTCAATACAGATATAGTTGCCAGTCTTAGGATATTGTGACCACAAACCTACAAATGGTGCATTTTCCATTTTGACATTAATGTGGTAGTCACTCTTATCAGTTCTAATAGAAATCTTGTTAGGTTGTTTTAATTCAAAGACCCAGGCATCATCCTTAAATAATTCATCACTAATTTCAAACATTGAATCAGTTGCGAGCAAAGAACGATTTTCCCAATCAAGGTATGGTGCCTTTAAAGGAATCTTCACATGGTCCATTGAAGGATCAAACTTAAAGTAGTAATCATTCTTATTCAAACCATTATCAGTTGGCAAATTAAAACCAGGGTGGCCACCAATACCAAAGATCATTTCTTTAGTATCAGTATTAGTTACTGTAAAGTGTTCTTCCAGCAAATTATTCATTAAACTGTAAGATACTCTTAGTTCAAAATCAAATGGATACATTTTTTTAGTATCTTCATTAGACGTTAGAAGGAAAACAATGTGCTTATCATCTTGTTCTTCAACAGTAAATTGTGCATCCCGAGCAAAACCATGTTGTCCCATATGGTAAGTTTTACCATCATAAGTATATTGATCGTCCTTTAAACGTCCAACTACTGGGAACAAAACTGGAGCATGCCGTCCCCAAATTTCGGGATCTGCCTGCCACATGTATTCTCGATCACTATTTACATCTTTAACACTTTGAATTTCAGCACCCTTATCAGAAAGTGTTACTGTTAAAAAATTATTCTTTAATTGATAATCCATAAT
>DBFNNF010000027.1:0-8578 GCA_048407585.1 Lactobacillus johnsonii
CAACTACTAAAAAGAAAAAGCAAAGTATGGACTGGGTCATTACAGGAATAGTACTTGTTTTAGTAGCAGTTTTAAGTTGCGTTCATTTCGGTTTATTTAGTCAACAACTAATTAATTTAATTCGATTTTTTGTTGGTGATAGCCACTATTTAGCTAGTATTATTCTTGGTTTGTTTGGCTTAGTGATGGTTATTTATAATCAACCCCCGCATTTCAGTTTGAAGCGTGGTAGTGGGTTAGGTGTATTTTACTTAGGCTTACTCCTTTGGGAAAGTTCTCGCGTTTTTAATCAAATGATGATTCATCAGGGATTTGTAAATGCTTTTTTGACATCAATTGGTGAAGAATTTTCTCGGGCGCAGATTACAACTAAGGTTGGTGGCGGCTTTATTGGAAGCATGTTTTATCAACTTGTTTTTCCAATTTTGGGAACCGTAGGATCTGAAGTAATATCGTTGCTGATGATGCTAATCGGTATTTTAATGATTTGTAACGTGAAGTTTGCCAGCTTGCTATCTGGTTTCCAAAAAGGCTCACAATTAGTAATTGAGAAGAATAAAGATGCTGGGGAAGCTTTAAAAAGTAAATACAGTGATTTAGTTGAAAAACATGAGCAAAATAAGCAAGAAAAATTAAATAATCGAGAAAAATTAACTGATCCTTTAGATAATCATGACGATATTTTCCCAAGTATGGCGGATTTTAATAATGAACCCGTGTCTTCTAATAAAGTTAAGGAAGAAAGTAGACCAGAGTTTGAGCCTCCAATTGAAATCTCTCAAGAAAGTACCCCGGTATCAACAGAGGTTGAGGATAAGGCTATAGACGATTTGCCAGCTTCACATTCTTATGCTGAAGAAGACCAAAAGATGAAGCAAGAACTTCAAGATATTGATCATGGGGATTTGGAGACAAAACAAATTACTCAGTCAAAGAACCCTAACTATAAAAAACCACCAATTACTCTACTGTCACCTATAAAAAATGTAGATCAGAGTCAAGATAAGGCTCTAATTCAGAAAAATACAGAAGTTTTAGAGTCAACTTTTAAGAGTTTTGGTGTACATGTTATCGTAAAAAAAGCTGTATTAGGTCCAACAGTCACTCGTTATGAAGTCCAGCCAGCAGTTGGGGTGAAGGTAAGTAAAATTGTAAACTTAGCTGATGATCTTGCTTTGGCTTTAGCTGCAAAAGATATCCGTATTGAAGCCCCAATTCCAGGTAAACCATTGATTGGTATTGAAGTACCAAATCGAACTACCTCTGCTGTTTCATTTAAAGATGTTATGGCTCATCAAGATGCAAAATCAAAAGAGATTTCTCTTGATGTACCATTAGGTAAGGATGTTGAGGGAAAAGTAATTTCAGCAGATTTACGTAAGATGCCACACTTGTTAATCGCCGGATCTACTGGATCCGGTAAGTCCGTTGCAATTAACACGATTATTACTAGTGTTTTGATGAAGGCTTATCCTGAGGATGTAAAGTTAGTACTAATTGATCCAAAAATGGTTGAACTTTCTGTATATAACGGAATTCCTCATTTGCTAATTCCTGTTGTTACAGATGCTAAATTAGCAACCAATGCCTTGCGTAAAACTGTTAAAGAGATGGAGAGACGCTACCAGCTTTTTGCTGCTGGAGGCGTTCGAAATATTACTGAGTACAATCAAAAAGTAGTTGAAAATAATGCTGATAAAAATAATTCAGTAATGGAAAAGTTGCCTTATATTGTAGTGATCGTTGATGAGTTAAGTGATTTAATGATGGTTGCCGGGCATGATGTAGAAGATGCAATTGTTCGTTTAGCTCAGATGGCGCGAGCAGCCGGTATTCACATGATTTTAGCAACTCAAAGACCAAGTGTTGATGTCATCACTGGGTTAATTAAGGCGAATGTTCCTTCACGAATCTCTTTTGCTGTTTCTAGTGGAGTAGATTCACGAACTATTTTAGATCAAGTTGGGGCTGAAAAACTTCTAGGACGCGGAGACATGCTCTTCTTGCCAATTGGTGCTGCTAAACCTGAACGAGTTCAGGGAGCGTATATCTCTGTAACTGAGGTAGAAAAAATAGTATCCTGGGTAAAGGACCAACAAGAGGCAGTCTATAACGAAGATATGATTCCTTCAAAAAATGATTCTGAAGGTCAAGCCGAGAGCGAAGATGGACCTGAGGATGAATTTTATGATCAGGCAGTAGCGTTGGTAAGAAAACAAAAATCAGCTAGTGTGTCTATGCTTCAACGTAGATTTAGAATTGGCTATAATCGAGCTGCAAGAATTGTAGACGAAATGGAAGCTAAAGGAATTGTCGGACCATCAGAGGGTTCAAAACCTAGACAAGTACTTATTCCACCAGAAAAGGATGATGACCAGTAATTATGACAAATATTAGAATTGACCATAATTTAAAATTTAAAACAGCCACATTGGGCTGTTTTTTACGTTTACCTTTAGATAAAAAAACACTGGCATTGGCGAACATCTTAGCATGTATGCAAAGCAATGCCAGTAAAGAATTTCCCGGTATAAACTTACAAGCAAAAACTTTTTCTAATCTTTATAATGCGAGTTTACAAGTTTTTCCTGAAGTATTTGGAAATCAAATCGTAGTTTTTTATACTATAAATTTCGTTGAACCACGTGAAATCTTAGATCCGGACTATAATTATGAAGTAATAATGGATGCCTTCTTTAAGGTGGTAAAAGAGCCTCTTTTTGATGGTCAATTATTAGAATTAGCAAAAAGGCAGCTCGAACAAGAAAGAAAACAATATTATGAGTTGCCGGCGAATGTTTCTTTAAGCGGATTTTTTAATACCTGGTATCGAAATATACCTAGTTACCAAGATAGTGTTTTTGGGGATGAAAAGACACTCAAGAATGCTAGTTTAGAAGAAATTAAGTCATTTTTTAGTACGTTGAAAAATGCACCAGCTTTTTGTTTAGGACAAGCACAAGATCCCGATAGCTTAACCGACTTAGTTCAAGCACAAATTGATTGGCCTGGCTATTTTGATGATTTTGTAGTTTCTGCCTTGTCGCTTCCTGCAGAAGAAAATCCAATTGAAAGAGAGATACAGTTTAAGAGTGAACAAGCACAACTTTTAATTGGGTATGGGTATGATCAATCTCTTCCAATGTATTTAAAACAATTTGGTGGATTATTTTTAGGAGAATATCTTGCTGGGGATGAATCTTCGAAGCTATTTACTGAAGTTAGAAAAAAACTAGGAGCAGCCTATGCAATTGATGCTACTAATTATGTCAATAATTATTTATTTTTGATTAGTACCGGAATTTCTAAAGATAAAATAGCGGCTGCTTCTAAAGCGATTAAAATGGGTGTAAAAGCAGTACAAGATAGAAAAGTGGATGAAGGAATTTTCTCAAAAGCTAAATCTGCTTTGAAGCGTAACTACCAAATTAGTACTGATCGGCAAGATTTGATTTTGATTCAGATGCTAGCCAATGCTCTAAGAGGACGTGACTACACTTTTGCACAGAGAATTGCTGATGTTGATCGCTTTAAGATAGATAAATTAATTGAATTCAGCCAAAAATTATACTTTAACGAAAGCTATTGTTTAAAATGAAAAAATTAGATGTAACAACTAGAGATTACAAGTCTGGATTTCGTGCAAAAGTAATTAGAAGACCACTTTTTGCACAAAAGTTTATGGGAATAATCGTAGATTTTGGTGGCAGTGATCCTCAAAAATTATGTGGTGGAGCACATTTTTTAGAGCATAAATTATTTACTAAAAAAGATGGTGACATTTCGCAACGTTTTGAAGAACTTGGAGCTTCGACGAATGCGTTTACTACGTATAATGAAACAATGTTTTACGCTAGCTTTACTGAACATTGGCGTCAGGTTTTACCGTTAATTTTTGAATTAGTTGGAACCACGCATTTTACTAAAAGTAATGTTACTAAAGAAGCAAAAATTATTGCTCAAGAATTAGCGATGTATCAAGACGACCCTAATTGGCAAGTAAATTATGAATTAATGCAAATGATGTTTCCGAAAACAAGTTTGGCAGAAGATTTAACCGGTACAAAAGCTAGTTTGAAAAGAATGACGCCAGAAATTTTGCAAGAAATTTATGACAATAACTATGTTAGTTGCCGGATGGAATTTGTTGCTTGTGGTGGATTTAGCGAAAACCAAACTAAAGAGATTTTACGTGAGGTAGGGAAACTTGAGAGTAAATATTTAATTTCTAAAAAAGTTGCTCCCAAAAAATTATCTATTGTAAATTCTCAAAAACAGCATAATAAAATTATTGCATCCGATTTAATTACGTCTAGGGTCGGTATAGGAATAAAACTACCCGACTTTAAAAAAGTAGGTTTAAGGAATAGCACAGCACAAAGTATTTTTGAAATGATGCTTCAAGCAAAGCTAGGAGTAACTAGTCCTTGGTTTGAAAAGATGCAAAAACAGGGTATTTTAAATTCACCAATGGAACTACAGGTTTCATATACGACTGCGGGTAATTTTGCTACAATTATCGGCGCTTCAAGTAAGCCAGATTTGTTTTTAAAGAATATTAAGAGCCAACTTTTGGAAGTTCCAGTCACGGAAGAGGCCTTTGTATTTCAAAAAAAGGAAGCATTGGCACAGACTATTAGAGAATTTGATGATCTTAGTACAATTGCTATTGAAGAAGCAGAATATGGCCTTGAAAATGACAATTTTAATGCAGCAGCTCAGGCCATTCAATCTTTAAGTTTTAATGAATTTTATACAGCCGTTGAGAATATACTGGATAAAAGTGATATATTTACTACAACTTTAAAAGGTAAAGAGGAAGCTAACTAAATGAAGCGTGCAATAATTTTCGGAGCAACTGGTGGAATAGGAAGAGCTATTGCAGAAAATATGGCTGAAAATGGCTGGTCTTTATATATTCACTATAATCATAACAAGCAAGAAGCCGATAAAATGGTAAAGGAGTTCATTGAAAACTATCAAAACCAAGAATTTTTTTCATTAAAATTAAATTTCTTGGCTGAAGATGATGTAATTAAAAAAATAGTATCAAATCTCTTACCAATAAGTGCTGTGATTTTTACACAAGGAATTACTAACTATCAGTTTCTTGGGAGTCAAAAATTAGATGAAATTGAAAAGATCATCCAAATTAATTTATTAGCTCCGATAAAGATAACTTCCCTTTTAGAATCCCAGCTTTTAAAGCAGGCACACGGCCGAATAATATTTATTGGATCTGTGTATGGAGGACAAGCAAGTGCGCTAGAGAGTGTGTATAGTGCCAGTAAAGGTGGATTATCAAGCTTTGTACAAGGGTATGCACGTGAGGTGGCATCGGCTAATTTAACTGTAAATGTAATTGCTCCGGGAGCAGTTGATACACCAATGAATGCAATTTTTGACACTGAAACTTTAAACGAAGTTAAAAATGAAATTCCTGCAGGAAGATTGGCAGATCCGAAGGATATATCTTTTTGGGTAGAAAATTTACTTGATGAACGTTCAGACTATTTAACTGGACAAACTATTTATGTCGATGGTGGCTGGCTTGTTTAATGGTCGATTAGTTTGGTATACTCATATTTGAATTATTGCAAAAAGTTGAGAGGATATTATGGCAGATATTGGAGATAAATTACGCAGTGCTCGTAAGGCAAAGGGCATGTCAATTGAAGATGTAGAAAAAATAACTAAGATTCAACGTCGATATCTTACAGCAATTGAAAATGATGATTTTGATCAATTACCGGGAGATTTTTACGTTAGAGCCTTTATTAGACAATTTGCTGATGTTGTTGGTCTTAATGGCAAGGAATTATTAGCAGATTATAAATCTGAAGTGCCTGAAGCAAAACCTGAAGAATATGTTGAAAATTCAATCGATAATAAGAGCGAAAGAATTAAGGAGACAACTAATAGCCGTAAAGGGCTATGGCGTAACTATTTGCCTCAAATTGCAACAGTAGTTGGTGTTGTTCTGGTAATTCTAGTAGTTTATATTGTTTATACTCGCTTCTTTACTGGAACTAATCAGCAGTCAGCAAATCAAGCTGAGAATGTGACAGTTTCTTCTCATATCCAATCTTCAAAATCTAAAACTTCATCCAAGAAGAAATCAACTCCAAAAACTACAACCTCAGAAGTTAAAATTTCTAGTTTAGGTAATAATAGTTACCGTGTTAGTGGATTGAAGAATGATCGAACTTTAACCTTGGGTACTACTAAGAATGATGTTTGGGCACAAATTTTAGTGAACGGTTCTTCTGTTTGGCAAGGAACTTTGAAAGCTAATGAGAAACATTCAGTTCAATTACCAGAAAATGTAAACAATGTTTCTGTACAAATGGGGAACAGTGTATCAACTACTTTGACTTTAGCCGGTAAGAAGGTAAATGCACATAATGCAACTAATCCAGCTTCACCAATGACGATTAGATTTACATTTGCTGGACAGAGCAATCAAAGTAGCCAAAGTAGTAGTACTCGTCAAAGTAGTGCAACTACTCAAAGTTCAACTAATAATGTAAATAATCAAACACAACAAAACCAACAAAATCAAAATACACAAAATGGCCAAACTACTCAAAACAATACGCAAAATACGCAGAACACACAAGGTCAAACTAATACTACCCAAAATAATGGAGGTCAAAGTAACCGTTAATGAATTTACCAAATAAATTAACTATGTTTAGAATTTTCATGATTCCAGTTTTTATGCTAGTCTTAATTTTTAATTGGCCAGCAGGCGGTGCAACTTTCCTAGGAGCACATATTTATTGGTCTCATGTGTTAGCGGCTGTAATTTTTGCGGTGGCGTCAATAACTGATTTTTTGGATGGACATATTGCTCGTTCAAGAAACTTAGTTACTAACTTCGGAAAATTTGCTGATCCATTAGCAGATAAAATGCTAACGATGACAGCTTTTGTATTTTTAATTTCGTTAAACTTAGCGCCTGCATGGGTAGTGGCTATTATTGTTTGTCGTGAATTGGCTGTAACTGGTTTACGTTTGATTTTAGCTGAAAATAAGGGACAAGTTTTAGCAGCAAAAATGCCTGGTAAAATTAAAACTACGACTCAGATGCTATCAATTATCTTCTTATTACTTGGCGACGTGTACTACATCGGTACGATTTTATTGTACATTTGCTTAATCTTTACTATTTACTCTGGTTATGATTACTTTAAGCAAAGCGGCGATGTATTTAAAGGTGAAATTTAAGATTAAAAGAAGCAGAGATGCTTCTTTTTTTTGAAAAAAATTAATAAAAAATGCGTAATAAAAAATAGAGAAATATAATATTGAACGCTAGTTCGTATTTTTCTTGCTTTTAGGTAGTCAAACCAAGTATAATTATTATAAATGGAATAAGGAGGAAGAGATTTGGCTAAAGATGATAAAAAGAAGGCTTTAGACATTGCCTTAAAGAAGATTGAAAAAGACTTTGGAAAAGGCGCAGTTATGCGCATGGGTGAAAAAGTAGACACTCAAATTTCCACTATTCCTTCCGGTTCACTAGCTTTAGATGCTGCTCTTGGAGTTGGTGGATATCCCCGCGGACGAATTATTGAAGTATATGGACCAGAAAGTTCTGGTAAAACCACTGTGGCTCTTCATGCTGTGGCAGAAGTTCAGAAGCGTGGAGGAACAGCAGCTTATATTGATGCCGAAAATGCGATGGATCCAGCTTATGCCGAAGCATTAGGTGTTGATATTGATTCTTTAATTTTATCTCAACCAAACACTGGTGAAGAAGGTTTACAAATTGCGGATACTCTTATTGCCAGTGGTGCAATTGATATCTTAGTTGTGGATTCTGTGGCAGCCTTAGTACCACGCGCTGAAATTGATGGTGATATGGGAGATTCACATGTTGGTTTACAAGCCAGATTAATGAGTCAGGCATTACGTAAACTTTCAGGAAATATTTCTAAAACTAAAACTATTGCTGTTTTCATTAACCAAATTCGTGAAAAAGTTGGGGTTATGTTTGGAAATCCCGAAACTACTCCTGGTGGACGTGCTTTGAAGTTTTACTCTACTATTAGATTAGAAGTACGTAGAGCAGAACAAATTAAACAAGGATCAGACGTAATTGGTAACCGAGTTAAATTAAAGGTTGTAAAAAATAAAGTTGCTCCTCCATTTAAAGTGGCAGAAGTCGATATCATGTATGGGAAAGGAATTTCTCAAACTGGTGAGTTAATTGATATGGCTGCTGATAAAGATATCATTAAGAAAGCTGGATCATGGTATTCATATGGTGATGATCGCATTGGACAAGGCCGTGAGAATGCTAAGCAATATCTAGAAGAGCATCCAGATGTTTACGAAGAAGTAAAAGAAAAAGTTCGTGAAGCTTATGGAATTGATGCTAAAGCAATTGAAGAACGGGAAAATCCTGAAAAGGTAAAACAGGACAAGGAAGTACCAGTAAACAAAGATGCTTCCGATGAAAAAAGTGAAAAAAAATAATCGACAGATACAGTTAAACCTTGGCTTTTAGAGGCCAAGGTTTTTTGTATGATTGACATCACTTCCGGATACTTTTATTATTAATAATGTGTGA
>DBFNNF010000028.1:0-21722 GCA_048407585.1 Lactobacillus johnsonii
TAAATAAGCATCAACTGTCTCCACACCTGAAATTTCTAATTCTTTTACCAATTCATCATTTAATTCAGGATATACTTTTCCTTTAACTTCATGAACCTTAACTTTAAAGGTAGCATCTTTACCTGCTAAACTCTCATGATAGTCCTTAGGGAAAGTAACATTAACTTCAACTTCATCATCGCTTTTTGCTCCAATTAATTGATCTTCAAACCCAGGTATAAATGATTTAGAACCTAATTCAAGTGGATAATTATCAGCCTTTCCACCATCAAATGCAACGCCATTTACAAAACCCTCAAAATCAATAACAACAGTATCGCCATTTTCAGCAGGTGTATCTTTAATGACATTTTCAACTTTAGTATCTATTTGGTTTTCTCTTTTAGCATCACTAGTAACGCTTTATGGTGCAATTCGTTTTTGGATTAGACATAGTAAAAAAATTGTTTATATTACTCCTCTAAAACGCTACCCTACAATTACCATTGTAGTGCCAGCCCATAATGAAGAGCTTGTAATTGCTAAAACAACAAAAGGAATCCTTGATTTAAACTACCCGGCTTCAAAAATAGAAGTACTTTTATATGCCGATAACTGTCAAGATAAGACAGCTGTTGAGATGCGGAAGGCAGTTGATATGCCTGAATATAAGTATCGAAACGTACAAATTATTGAAAGACAGGGTTCTGGAGGAAAGGCTGGGGTTTTGAATGATGCCTTAGAAATAGCTCAAGGCGAATATATCTGTGTCTATGATGCAGATGCATTACCAGAACAAAACGCTCTATATTTTTTGGTTAAAAAAGTTTTAGAGAACCCAAGTCGCTACATGGCTACCTTTGGAAGAAATAAAACACGCAATGCAAAACAAAACTTTTTAACTAGATGTATCAATCAAGAAGTAATTGTTTCTCAACGTATTCAACATGTTGGGGTTTGGAATTTATTTAAAATTGGACGAATTCCAGGAACAAATTTCATCATTAATACCGAGTATGTAAGAAGTATTGGTGGGTGGCAACAGGGTGCTTTAACTGAAGATACAGAGATTTCTTTTCGGATTATGGAAGATGGATACTTGATTGCTTTGGCTTATAATTCAGAAGCATTTGAACAGGAACCTGAGCACTTACGTGATTATTATTATCAACGATTGCGCTGGGCAAAAGGAAACTATCAAGTTGTGATAAATAATTTTAAGCATTTATTTGATAGGAGTAATTGGCGGGTTAAATTAGAAACATTTTATCTAACTTGTATTTTCTTTTGGTTTAACTTAGCAGTTGTTCTTTCCGATATTATCTTCTTCGTGGATTTAGGATGTGTAGTAATAAGATTTTTCAATCCTAAAATGCCAATTATTTTTGCAATGGATTCTAACCTCTTACTGATGCAACTTTTATTAATTAATTGGTTACTGATGATTCTTTTATATGTAACTCAAATCAATTTGGCCTTAGCTACACAGTATGGACAAGCCACTAGTGATCAAATTTGGTTAGCATTGGGGTCGTATTTTACCTATTCACAATTGTTTATTGCTATTTCCATCCAAGCAGTTTGTTCAGTGATCGGAGATAAAATTTTTAAGCGCGATGGGAATAAATGGGTAAAAACAAAGAGATTTGCAGATTAGGGATAGGGCATGAGAGCTAAAAATTTAATCTTGATTTTAGGTGTGATAGTAGCTTATTTAGGAATTATTGGATATGTAAGGATGAGCAATGATCGCACGATAGAAAAAAGATACTATCAAGTTTGGCGAGAAGATTATATAAAAAATCAAAATGAAAGTGAGCAGTATGTTAACGCAGCTGGAAAAAATAAGACACCGTTTGCCTTGTCTGAAGCACAGGGATATGGAATGTTACTAGCTGTAAAGGCCGGACAGAAGCACTTAGGAAGCCAAACTGATTTTCAAAAATTGGATAATTATTATTTAAGGCATCGATTGTCTAATTCAAATTTAATGAGCTGGAGACAAGAAAATAAAAAGGGAGGCTTACAGGATAATCCAGTGAGCGCAAGTGACGGCGACATGATGATTGCCCAAGCATTGCTTGAAGCTGATAAAGTTTGGCCAGGACATGGATATAAAGCTCAAGCTCTTAAATTAATCAATGATATCAAAAAGTTAGAAAGCAATCGTTCGGCTAAAATAATTACTGTAGGAAATTGGGCAAATAAGAAATCACATTTTTATAATGTAATGAGAACATCAGATGTAATGCCAGAAGCATTTGAAGAATTTTATCAAGCAACTGGAGACCACAGCTGGATAGAAATAAAATCACAGATGCTGACTTATTTAGGGCAGCTTAGCAGCCAACATAAAACAGGACTAGTTCCGGATTTTGCCTGGATTTCAAAGCAAAAACAGGCGTCTCCTGCTAAGGCTAATGATGTAGCAACCAAAGATGATGGTAATTACAGCGCTAATGCTTGCCGAGTTCCGATGCTCTTAGCAGCAAGTAATGATAAAGAAGCCAATAATATCGTAAAGAAAATGCTGAGGTTTTTTAAGCAAAAAGAAGAAATATCAAGTGGATTTACCTTGAGTGGCAAACCCCTATATCCATATGAGTCTGCGAGCTTTAGTGCACCGATCTTTGTAGCCGCAAGTAAGTATCAAAATGAAGGATATGGTACTTTGGTAGAACATGAAAAATATATTTTTTCAAGACCGCTTCCTGCTAATAATTACTACGATGCGACATTGATTGTTTTAGCTGCTTTAAATACAAATGAGTTGACGGGATTAGAGAAATAGAGAAAGATTAAGGTGTTAAATCTTTCTCTATTTTTGATTTGCAAGAGTAGAGTGGTTTTGCTATGATAGTAGAAATTTTAGACATTTTTATATTTCTGGAAGGGGTAAGTTTTTATGGGATTAAATGCGTATATTCAAGGTTTTAATAGTTTAGAGTCGATTGACCGTGCACCAGGATATTTTAAATATCAACACCATTCTGTAGCTGATCATAGCTTTAGAACAGCAGAACTTGCTCAAATGATGGGAGATATCGAAGAAGTCATTGGTAAGCAAAAAGTAAATTGGAAAGCTCTTTATGAAAAGAGTCTTAACCATGATTATACTGAACGTTTTATTGGTGATATCAAGACACCGGTTAAGTATGCAACTCCGCAATTACGTAAGATGATTGGGGATGTTGAAGAAACCATGACTGCTAAATTTATTAAAGATGAAATTCCAAAAGAATTTCAAAAAATTTATACAAAACGCCTATCTGAAGGAAAAGATGATACTTTAGAGGGTAAGATCTTATCTATTTGTGATAAGTTGGATTTACTTTATGAAGCTTATGGCGAAATTGAATTAGGAAATCCAAATCCTGTGTTCATGCAGATGTTTAAAGAAAGTCTTGAAACTATTAAAAAGTTTGATGATTTAACTTGTGTTCAATACTTTATTAAGAAAATTTTGCCAGATTTATTTAAAGGCGATTTTGCTGGTAAAGATAAAATGCAAAGAATTGCATTTAGTATTTTGTTAATGGGGGAAGAATAGGTTGAAATTACAGTGTGCATCCTGTGGTTTACGACTTGATAGTCTTCATTTTAAGCAAGAAGGGTTAATGAACCCTAAGTTGACAAGTATTTGTGATATTTGTTTAACAAGAAATTTGGATGCAGAGAACTATGAAAATCCGGTGGTTGAAAGTATTTCCCAGGTAATGCTTTATAGCTTTGTAGGAAAGAAGAATAATGGTCAGATTAAGCCGGATTCTTTAAAGCACTATCTTGTAGACAATAATAATAGACGACAGTATGAGTCGTTCATTCAAGATTATGATGGTAATGAAGTTGCTTTGCAACAAATTTCACGTCGTGAGTTTAATTTAGCAATTATTAAGAGTGAAGATAATGAAATAGACTATGTTCCTGAGAATAATGTTGATTTTGCAGTAAATATGAAAAAGATGGGGATTGAAGTTGATTTTTCTTTAAATGAAGTTGACTTTGTAGATCGGGAACGAATTAGGCATAAGTATAATTACCGTTGTCAGTATTGCGGCCGACGTGGAACGAGTGTAGATCACAAAGATCCCGTTTCTTTATCGCATGATAATTCTTTTGATAATTTAATTTTATCGTGTAGTGAATGCAATAAGATTAAATCGAATATGCCATATCAATTATTTGTTAAATTGAACGATCAATTAACTATCGTAAATAAAAAGTTAGTTAAGTATGAAGATGCTTTAGCTAATTTGAAGGAAGAGTTTCAAGCTGCTAAAAGAGACTTAGCTGGCAAGGTTCATTTAAAAGGAATTGTGAATGATCCAGAATTAAATGCAATTCGGAAGCAAAATAAAAAATTACAGGACGCGATTGATAGTTTGCAAAGTGACTATGGTGCCTTACGTAATGAACGCAAAACATACTTTGATATTGGTTGGAAATTAGAAAAAGAACGAGAAAATAGCGAAATTATTTAATTCTAATAAATACAAAAGGCTAGTATAACACTGATAGTGGAATACTAGCCTTTTTAGATGATTAAAGTATTTTTTGAGAGCTTAATTAGTACTATTAAGTTTGCGGTAGCCGAAGTAGAATTGAAGGCAAGCTAAAACTACGTTAAGCCAATTTAGCCATAAGAAACAATCAGCTAATCCACCGGAGTGAGCACCAGTACCGTAGTAAACCCAAAAACCAATAATCACTGCTGCTACATTAATCCAGGCAAAGGATTTTTGATATGTTTGTTTGTTTAATACAAACCACATCCAAATAACATTTATAATAAACCAAATTACTAAAACCCAAAATACAAAATCAAACATTATGTATTTTCCTTTCTTTTACGTTTAATAAAGTCTCAATTAGTATATTGGGACCTTTCGCTCTTTTCGGGAATAGTATGAATCCTAGGAATCATGATTTCAATAATTTGTACTCTGTTAAAAGGAAAGATACTAAAAATAAATAGGTAGATAATAATGGACTAATAAAAAGGCTGATATCTCAATGTTTATAACAAAGAGTATCAGCCTTTTTATAATTTATAGGGGAAAACCAAATTCTATATTATTTTGCTTAAAGTTCGTTATTTCTGAAGTTACGTAGGAACTTCTTAGTTTTTTCTTCTTGTGGATCATTAAAGATCTGTTGTGGTGTTCCTTGTTCAGTAATAACTCCATCACTCATGAAGACTACTTGATCAGATACATCACGAGCGAATCCCATTTCGTGAGTAACAATCACCATTGTCAATCCAGTCTTAGCCAGTAATTGCATGGTGTTAAGTACTTCACCAACCATTTCTGGGTCAAGGGCACTAGTAGGTTCATCAAAGAGCAGAACTTCTGGATCCATAGAAATTGCCCGAGCAATTGCTACACGTTGTTGTTGACCACCAGATAATTGTTGAGGTTTAGCAGTAAGAAATGGGTCCATTCCAACTTTCTTCAAGTTTTCAATAGCAACTTTTTTAGCTTCTTCTTTGGAGCGACCAAGAACCATTTCTTGGCCAATCATACAGTTTTGAAGGACATTCTTGTTGTTAAACAAGTTGAATTGCTGAAATACCATTCCGACCTTAGAACGGAAGGTATTACGATTAAAATGAGGATCAAGAATGTTTTCTCCATGGAAGAGAATTTTTCCATTACTTGGTTCTTCAAGAAGATTAATACATCTTAGCATGGTTGATTTACCACCACCAGATGGACCAATAATGGTCATTACTTCTCCTTTGTTAATATTAAAAGAAATATCTTTTAATACTGTATGATCACCATATTTCTTTTGTAAATGTTGTACTTGTAAAATGTTTTCTTCGTTATTATTGTTCATGTTCAAATCCAGTCTCCTTTGGATCTTCTACTTGTAATTGATTAGCCATTAAGTTGTAGTTCTTTGGACCTTCAAGCTTCTTTTCAATGAAATTAAAGATTCTAGTAATTGAGAATGTCAAGATTAAGTAGATCATTGAAATGATGAAGTAAGTTTGGAAGAATTCGAAGGTTTGACTGGCAACAGTTGTACCAACAAAGAACAATTCTGAAACTGAAATAATACTTAATACTGAAGTATCCTTAATGTTAACAATAAATTCATTAGTAATTGATGGTAAAGAGTTTCTAATTGCTTGAGGCAAAATAATATGCCACATTTGTTGAGAGTGGGTCATACCAAGAGCAGAAGCTGCTTCAAATTGTCCCTTAGGAGTTGCGTTAATACCACCACGAATAACTTCAGCTAGGTAAGCACCTGTGTTAATTGAAACAATAACTAAGGCAGCGACGGTACGGTTTAAGTTAAGGTGCCATAATTGAGCAATTCCGTAGTAAATAACAGCTGCTTGAACCATCATAGGAGTTCCACGGAATACTTCGATATAAACTGCTAAAAGCCAGTTAACAATCTTTAAGCCCCATCTTTTACCAGTAGACTTAGGAGTTGGGATAGTTCTAACAATACCAACAAGTAAACCAATGAAGAAACCAGCAATAGTACCAACTAAGGCTAAAAGAAGAGTCATCCCAACACCGCCAAGGATCATTGAACCATAGCGACGCATAATTGACATAAACCAATTTTCCTTCTTACTGCCGCCTGCTTGAGGTTGTTCCTTAACAGCTTGGGCCATTAATTGGTCACGCTTTTTATTAGAAATACCTTTTAAGATACTGTTAACTTGATCTAATAATTCAGTGTTACCTTTCTTAACACCAATTGAAGTAATTGAGTCTTCGTAAGGAATGTGGAAACCTTGCATCTTGTTAAGGTTAACGGCAACAATGTTAGGGTTAACAGTCTTGTAACTTTGATATTCAATATCTTCAGCGACATAACCGTCAATAGTACCTGATTGTAAACTTTGACGCATTGCAGAAAAGCTTCTCATTGCAGGTTCACGCTTAGCACCATGTAATTGCTTGATTAAGTCGTAGTGAAGAGTACCTTGTTGAGCAGTTAATTTAGCTCCCTTAAAGTCATTTAAGCCTTTTGCTTGAGCAAATTTCCCATCTTTATTGGTAATTACTACGAAAGTACCTTTTCTGTAAGGTTCAGAGAAATTGATAGCCTTTCTACGTTCAGCAGTAGGGGACATACCAGCGATAATTAAATCAATCTTTCCAGAAGTTAAGGCTGGTAGTAATCCATCCCATTCGGTTTTTTCTACTACTACTTTACGATGAAGCTTTTTACCAATGATTTTTGCAATTTGGACATCATATCCATTTGCATATTGCTTAGATCCATCAATTGGAACTGCACCATTTGCATCAGTTGTTTGAGTCCAATTGTATGGGGGATAGTTAGCTTCCATACCGATTTTTAGGGGTGCTTCTTTTTTAGCCGCTTCGGTTTGAGTAGAATTAAAGCTAAAACCGATAACTAAACTTAAAATTAGGGCTAATAAAGCACCAAACCATCTTATTTTTGACTTCACTTTGAAATACCTCCAAAAATTATTTCAAATAAAGCCAATACAATAAAAGCGTAAATAAAAAGCCTCGTTGTTTGCCAAAAACAACGAGGTTTGAAAATCATCAGTAATTAAACCAAATCATATAGCGCTCCCTGGGGACGACCAGGACAGTATGTAAGATATTCTCTTACATCCCAACAAATTAACTTCACGAAAGAAAATTTATTTCGGCGGTAATCCTAAAATATACTCTCACTGTATTCGCGTACTCAAGTAGATTCTGTGATTATCGCAACCTCTATTGCATTGGGGATTTATTTAACTGATGAAAAGATTAAACGATTTTTAATCTTTTGTCAAATAAATCCATGATTTTTTTTGATATCTTTTTTCTTAATGTCTGAAACATAAGGATTACCGCTAACGATGAATCTTAGTTTCTTCTGAGCCCATTCAGGATCTGATTGATTAATTCCTACTCTTGGAAGGGCAACAATTTCTTCTATTTCGCGTTTGTGATCGATATCAATATCAAAAGGCGAATCGTTCAAATCAACCAAATCCCATTTACGACTAGTAATCCCTAAGGCTTGCATCATTTTTCCAGGTCCATTAGTCAAAAGCGGTCCCGTTTTACCGCTACGGTTTTTAATCATCGTGTCAATTCCTGTTAGAGGATCGATAGCTCTGATTAATACTCCTTGCGGTTCACCTTCTTCTTGACAAGAAACGTCAAAGAAAAAATATTGCCTTTGGGAATAAATATATAAACTGCCACCCGGCCGATATAAACCCTCATTTGCGGGACTACGTCTGCCGCCATAAGAATGAGCAGCTCGGTCTTTTACACCGACATAGGCTTCTGCTTCAACAATAGTACCAGATAGAATTTCTTCTCCATTATTGTAAGACAAGGTTCTACCTAGTAGGTCTTTACTGATTTCGCTTGTAGAACGATTAGTGAAAAATTCTGTGTAATTCATATTAATTTTTCTTTCTAAAAAAAGTTGTACACTGATAATTGAAGATAAATATTAGCAGCGAGTGAGGAATGTAACCATGAATGAAATAAAAGTAGTTAGAATATATGACCATGAGCAACCAGCTGGTTATCGAATTTTGGTAGATCGTTTGTGGCCTAGAGGAATGAGCAAGGTAAAGGCTCACTTAGATGAATGGGATAAAGAAATTGGGCCAACTAATGAATTGAGAAAATGGTTTAATCATGAAGACGATAAATATCCTGAATTCAAGTCTAAGTATATAGCGCAATTGAAAGCTAATCCAGCAACAGAAGCTTTTATTAAAGATGTAAAAGAAAAACTAGCCAAAGAAAATGTTCTTTTCCTATATGGAGCTAAAAATAAAAAGTACAACCAAGCAGTTGTACTTAAGGAATTTATTGATCAGCAATTAAGTTAAGGCATTTTCTTGCCATGTACATTTTGTCGTACATAGTGGAAAATAATTGTTAAAATAACCGTGCCAAATACAATACCAGCAAAGATTGCATCAGGTAATTTAAAGTTTAATGGTGGTAATGAAATAAGCAATTTAATCGCAATAATTGAGATTAAGACATAGGCCATAGTTTGAAGCTCTGGAATAATTTCCATTAACTTAATAATAACTTCGGCTACGCCACGCATGCATAAAATTCCAATCATTCCACCAACCAGAACTACTACTGGATTATTTGACATGGCTAAGGCAGCTAAAACCGAATCAATTGAGAAAACAATATCCATTGACTCAATTGAGATTACAGTTCTCCAAAATAAGGAAAGATGGTGCTTTCTTTTTTTGGAGTTCTTTTTCTTATGATTTTCTTTCTTAGCCTCTTCTTTTTTAGCAACTAGTTCAGGGTGCCGAACGTCATAGAAGTACTTGTAAACTAAGTAAAGTAAATATAAGCCCCCTAATAACTTAATTTCCCAGAAATTAATTAAGTAAGTACCAATTCCGATTACAATGAAACGAAATAAATAGGCTCCCCATAAACCATAAACTAGGGATTTTCTTTGTTCATCTTTAGTAGGCAATACTTGGGTTTGAGCGGCCAAGACAACGGCATTATCAACGGAAAGTAAGCATTCCATCAAAATTAGGGTAAGAATCATCATCCAATCTTGACCACTAGTTAAGACGTGAGCCCAATTATTAGCATCAAAAAAAGGTTGATAAAGTTTAATTAGCTGCATTTAAATAGCCTTCTTCGAGATTTATTAAACGTTGTTTTTCTTTCTCTCCCATTCTATAACTTCCTACCTTATCTGGAGCTAAAACTACACGATGACTTGGGATGAAAATTAAAGATGGGTTTAGAGCTACTGCATGGGCAACTGATCGAACTGAAGTAGAACCATTGATGGAAGCTGCTAGGTCACGATAGGAAATAGTAGTCCCATATGGAATATTTTCAATCATTTTTACAACCTTATTTTGAAATGGTGTCCCAAAACTTGAATAATCAATTGGAACAGTAAAAGAATGGCGCTTCCCAGCAAAGTATTCTTTTAATTGTTGAACATAAGGAGCAAGTTTTTTTGAGTCTTGAATCAAAATATGATTAGGATAGAATCCCAAAATGGATGCTTCAATGTTACTATTCTTTGATCCAACAAATGCTAATCCCAAGTTGCTGATAACTAGTTCATAGATCCATGGTTTAATTTCAACAAAATCATAATAGAAAACTTTTGCTTGGGCAAGTGGCATTTAATCCTAACCTTTCTTTTAATTGATATATTAACTGTACCTTATATTGTACAACAAAAAATAACATAAGGAGGAGGGAAACAAATTAAATAAAATGTTAGTTAAGATAATGGCGGTTATATATATAATTTGTCAAATACTTTTTCAGCAGTAGCAATAATTGTTGAAACTTCTTTGGGAGCTGGTACAGGAGTATTATTAACTACCCAAATTTTTGCATTAGCTTGCCGATAGGCGAGAAGTTGAGCAAAAGGATAAACAACAAAACTTGTTCCGGCAATAATAACTAAATCGCTATCATGAATCTTTTCAACAGATTTTGTGAGTACTTTTTCGTTAATTGGTTCACCATATAAAATAATCCCTGGGCGAATAATTCCTTGATCTTTTTCATGAAAATATGATTTTTTATAGTTGTCATATGAAATTTTTTCATGACATTTAGTACAGTAGATATTATAAAGATTACCGTGAAATTCTATGACGTGTTTATTGCCGGCTTTTTTATCTAAACCATCTACATTTTGAGTAATTAAGGTTCCATTTTTATTGCAACTAGCAGCAATCTTTTGATGAATAATATTAGGTTTTGCATCTGGAAAATACATATTTTCCATTACGAAGTGATGGAATTTAGCTGGTTGGTGAAAAAGAGTTTCTTCACTTAAAATTTGTTCTGGGCTTTCCGAAATGCCATTATAAATTCCATTTTTTGAGCGATAGTCAGGGATATGAGACGGAGTTGAAACACCTGCTCCGGTTAAATAGGTAACGTGTCTAGCCGCATTAAGATCAGCTTGAAGAGCAGCAATTTGCTTATCTAAATTCATAATAAAACCTCCTACTATTATTAATTTTCAGCTAAGTCAATTATAGAATGCTGAGAGAAAAAGTGGTATTTGTTATAATTAGTGTAAGATTTTTAACGTTAATAAATAATTTTAGAAGGTAAATTATGTCACTTTTATATATTGCTTTTGATATCTTGCTAGTTGGCTATATTTTTTATAGCTGGTATTGGCAAGCAAACATTGATTATAAGGCCCGATTTAGAAGTTCATCGGTTATCTGGGCGCTAATTTTTTTACTAATTGGTTTTTATTTAGATTACTTCACTGATCCAACAATACTCATGAATGTTTTCATTGCTACATTTTTACTGATGAGTATTATTGATGGTGTTAGCGGACTAGCTAAGAAACGTCTAGTTGTAAGTGGATATTTTAAGCGAACTGTTAAGTACAGTGATATTGCTCATGTAACCTTAATTGCAGTTCCCAATCCTAAAAAGCCAACTGTGATGGCAATCTTTCAAACTAATAATCGTCAAGCTTACTATCTTCGATTTTCACAGCAGGTTAGTGATGTAATTGTTAATATCAGAAAATATCTCGGCTCAAATGTCGGAATAGAAGTTCAATCAATGATATAAAGTTAAAAAAGATAGGTCTTTACGTACTCACATTATGAGTACGTAAAGACCTATCCTTTTTATTTCTATAGAATGGGAGAAAGTAATCTAGAAAAAGCTTGTTTAAATCGAAGATAACGCGACCAGTTATCGGTAATTTCTAAAGTCAATTCTGTACATTTAGCTAAATCTTTTTCAAAAATATGATTTAATTCCCGGGTAATATTTTTATCGTAGAAGACTGCATCAGTCTCAAAGTTTAAGCTATATGACCTAAAGTCTTGATTCATTGATCCAACTGCAGCGAAGCGATCATCAACCATGACGGTTTTTGCATGAATAAAACCATTATCATAAACATAGATCTTTATTCCCTCATGGAGCAGGTAATTTGCATACCACTGTGTAGCGCGGTAAATAAAGGGATGATCAGGCATTGAAGGAATCATGATACGCACGTCAACGCCTGAATGAGCCGCGATAACCCAAGTGGCAATCATTGGATCGTCTGGAACAAGATAGGGTGTTTGAATCCAGAGTGTTTTTCTAGCCATCATCATCATTCTAATCATGCCATTACGTAAATATGGCGTAGAAGTATCAGGACCATCTGAAACAATTTGAGTTGCAACATCATCTTCTGTTAGCTGATTTTCTTCAATTTTTGGAAATAGTTTTTCATTAAATGAAATTGTCTGATTTTTATCAGTAATTGAAGCATTCCAATCCATTACAAATCGCTCTTGCAACAGCAGGGACGCGGAGCCGACTATTCTAAGATGAGTATCGCGCCAGTAGCCAAATTTTTTACTTTTGCTGACATATTGGTCTCCGACATTAAAGCCGCCCGTCCAAGATATTCGCCCGTCTATAACGACAATTTTACGGTGAAGGTGATAATTCATCCGATACTTTTTAATCATATTTTGAGCTGTGATAAAGGCTACAACTTCACCCCCCAAATCAGTTAAAGGTTTAAACCAAGTCTTTGAAGCTCCAGGAGAACCCCAAGGATCATAGATAAGTCTTACCTTAACACCTTCGCGAGCTTTTTTAATTAATAAATTAAGAAATTTATTACCTAAATCATCATTCATGAAGGAATAATATTCAACATTAACTGTTTCTTGAGCTTGTTCGATGTCTTTAAAAAGAGCTTCAAACTTCTTTTCGCCATCAGTATAAAAACTGATTTTGTTGTTTTTAGAAAGGGGGGAATCGTGCTTAAAGTTAAAGTAATCAATTAAAATTTTGGCTTCTTTAGAAGTATCTGTTGATCCAGTGGATTTAGGAACACGCGGGATCATCTTATTTACTTTATTTAAACCAATGTGTTTTTGATTGTTAATGGCAAAAAGATTTTCTTGTGATAATCCACGTCCAATAAAACCATATAAAATAAAGCCTAAAATTGGAAAAATTAGTAAAATAATTAACCATGCCCAAGAGGTAGCGACAGATCTTTTTCGGTGGAATACAACATAGAAGGCTAAGATTGTGTTGACAGCCCAAAGAAGTGCCCAAAATTCATTCGAAAAAATAAGTATCCCTCCCAACTAATTAATTATTATCGTTGTTATGGCCTCCAAAAATGAGTAGAAGTCTAAACAATTGTAACATGCTTGTTAAAACGGCTGCGACATATGTTAAAGCTGCTGCAAATAAGACTTTACGGGCCATTGGCATTTCTTGCGGGGATAAAATAGCCCCATTATTTAGCATCCGCAAAGCACGATGAGAAGCATTAAATTCAACCGGTAATGTTACTACTTGGAAAAGCAGAACTAAGGCAAAGCACCAAATACCAATTTTAATTAGGGTTTGGTTCATTCCTAAGACTAATCCTAAAAGAATTAGTGGCATTGATAAATTAGAACCAAGAGAAACAATTGGTACTAAGGCAGAACGCATTCTCATTGGGGCATAGTCACTAGCGTCTTGCAAGGCATGGCCAACTTCGTGCGCTGCAACGCCAACTGCCGCAATTGAAGAGGAATTATAGACTGATTGTGAAAGACTTAGAACTTTATTGGTGGGATTGTAGTTATCAGTCAAATTGCCGGCAACTTCACGAATTTCCACTTCATATAGACCAGCTTGATCAAGAATATAACGGGCAGCAGCTTTACCAGTATAATTTCCTTGATTTCTCACTTGATCATAACGATTAAAAGTTGAATTAACATTCATTGAGGCCCAGCCTGAAATTGCTACACCTAGAATAATCATCCAAAAATATGGGTCATAAAAAAATGGCATATAGTACATAATTATTTTCTCTCTTTATAAAATTAATCACTTAACTTCAAAAATTTGTTAATAATATTAATTACAAAAGGATTATCGTGTAAAACACTGTGCTCAGCGGCATCTCCCCGCACCTCTACTTCTTGGAAGGTATGAGCAACGGGAGCAAGAATATAGCGAATCGATTTAGCAGAAACAACAGAAATAAACCGATCTGTATTAGTCTCATCTAAAATATTTCCATAAATATTTAAAACTGAAATGTCAGGATTAAAACGTCTCTGATTAAAAAGCATCCCCATATAAGACGTACTCATCAAAATGGGGCGTCCCTTTTCATTAAGACGATTGACATTAGGTAAGTCACCTAAATACATTACTCCATCAAAAGGTCCCGCAATTAAGGCGCAGTGATCTAAATGAGGAAAATTCTTCCTTAAACTTGTTTTCATCTCAGCTTTTATTACTGAAGGAGCGCCTAAAGAATGGGCAACAGCACTGTACTTTTTAAAATGATATCTTTTACTTAAATAGGAAAGAGCGGCCCGAAGATAGTAAGAGCTGGCATAAACTCCCGCAATTCGATCCTTAAAAATAAGTTGTACAATGGGCTGCTTATCTGCTGTCCAAGTTCCTTCTAAGATGAAATTACCAAATGGATCAATTGTGGCTTTAAGAAACTTATCAGTGCCTTTTGCCTTGCAGGCAGCTTGGACCATTTTATTTGTCGTATAGTCGCCACCACGAAAACCATGCACATAAAAAACAGGTATCTGCTCAATTGTTGGATCTATTTTTTCAGTAGTCGAGCTGTCTTCAACTTTTCTTTTGTGCATCCGTAGGAGCCAACGAGTAGGGGTAAAAGTAGCCATTAAACCTAAAACAGTCATTCGAGCAATACTAGGTTCTTTATTTTTATGCTTATTGTTTTTTTCGACTTCTTCACTATATTTTTTTTGGATAAAAAACACTCTATTTCCTCCCTTCTTTCTTTGTAATTTTAGCGTTAAAATTATTCTAACATTTTATAGGTTAGAGCAAATGAAGAAAGGAATAATTATGAAATACTACGCAGTAAAAAATGGCCGCACACCAGGTGTTTATCGAACATGGGAAGATGCTAAAAAGCAAGTAGATGGATTTTCTGGTGCAGAGTATAAGTCCTTTGAAAAAATTACCGATGCAACTGAATATCTAGATTGGAATAAGGAAACTCAGCCTGATATTGTTAAAGAAGATTCTTTAAGTAATGCAATTAAAAAAATTAAGTCAGCTAGTGAAACATCTCAAACTAACTCTAAGACTTCGGCTGACTATCTTGCCACTATTTACACCGATGGAGGATCTCGAAATACCGGTGTTCATAAAGGCGGCCATGTTAATGAGACCGATAAAGCTGCTTGGGCCTATTTAATTGAATGGGATAATGGTCGTACATATGGCTCTGGCGGCGAATTTGGTGCTACGAATAATAAGATGGAGCTGCTCGGACTAATTAATGCACTGGAAAAATTAATTGAGCTAAAATTCAATGACAAGCATTTATTGTTTGTTTTAGATTCACAATATGTTTTAAACGGAATCAATAAACACTGGATTGAGGGCTGGAAGAAGCGTGGCTGGAAGAGATCAAATGGGCCTTTGATTAATGCTTCTGAATGGAAGAAACTAGATAGTTTATTGGGACACTTTTCTGACAGTGAATTTAGCTGGACCAAGGGACATGCTGACAATCAAGGAAATAATTTCGTTGATCACGAGCTAAATAAATATATGGATCAAATGAAATAGAAAGTTCAAAAATTCGTAATATCACTAAGAGAGACTATAATTAGAAGTGAAAGCGCATAAACCAATTTAAATGAGGTGATATTATGAAAAAGTTCTTTAAAGTAGTTGGTATTGGTGCAGCTATTTGTACTGGCATTGGTGCGGCAGCTGCTGTAACCAAGAAACTTATAGATAAAAACAATAATAGTGGCGAAGATGTAGTTGAAGACGAAGAACCAGAGTTTGAAGATGGAGAATCTGATGATAGTACTGAAAATTCGACTGAGACTACTGAGTCAACTGAAACAAACTAATTATTAAAAAATCCGCTTGCTAAATCAAAAAAGTCTGCAATTTTGCAGACTTTTTTGATGCACTTTTTTTAGTAGTTGCTATAATAATAAGTGAAAGACTAGAACGCACGCAGGTACTAGTTTTGACGACGGAGACGACTACAAAGTAGCCGTCTTTTTTCTTAGATTTTAGTTTAAGATAATTGCACCGCCAAAGATACCTCTGAACCAACTAACGATAGAATCGATTAGTTTTTGGAACCAGTTTCTAGTTTCTGGAGTATTAAATTTAGAAAAAATGTTTTTAGCCCCTGATTGAATTTGATCAGTTAATTGGCTAGCTTGTTGTTGGAAATTCTTATCCTTTAAGGCACCGGAATTTTTAACTTTGATTAGAACATTGATAATTTGTTCTTTTTGATTGTTAGTAATAGTGTCACCAAGGTGGTTAATGTTAATTTGATTGTTAACAATGTCTCTAACTTGGCTATCAGAAATATTTTGACCTTGCTTAGCCATTTCTTTTTTAGCACCAGCAACTGCATTATTTAATTGAGCATCCGAGTAGCCGTCTTTACCTTTATTTTGGCTAGTAATTTTGCTCAAAGTGTTCATTTCAGTTTGTGCCGCATTAATTTGCTTTTGGTTCAAAGAATCACCATTTTTGGCATAGGCTGCATAAACACCGGCTAAAGCACCTGATCCATCAATTGGAGTAGCAGAAGTTACATAAATATCTGCATCAGATATTCCGGCAGTTAGGGCTGCATTTTTATATTGGTTAGCCGTAATAGTTGTAATGTTATTATGACCGTTATAAGGTAAAATATGAACATTAATACCACTACCGGAGCTAGTCTTTTGAACCATGGCACTAGACCAAACGCCGGAGTTATCAGTAAAGTCATAACCAGACGGATTAAGGTATTTTACAAGATCAGATCCAGTAATGGTAATAGTAGTATAATTAGCACCATTTAATGATTGGGTTAAGGTATCAATCGTGCCTTGTTTTTGAGAGGCAGTCAGGGATGTACCTAATGTTACAACAGGAGTGTCATTATTATCGGCTTTAGCCGTTTTAGTATTAGTAATGGCACTTAACCCTAAGATTCCACTTGATAAGATAGCAACAAGTGTAGTCAGTATTTTTTTCATAATAAAATTTTCTCCTTATGAAATATACTCATTTGATGGCTATATTATAACCTAAATAGTTAACTGAATTATGTAAATAAGTATTAAGATGCTATAATCATAAGCAAAAGGAGGCAGACGCCGTGTTACGCCAGCCAATGTTAACGGTAATTATGCCCGTCTACAATATGGAAAAATATTTAGGTCGGGCACTTGACGCTTTAGCTAAACAAAAAGATAGAAATTTTAAATTACTAATTGTTAATGACGGATCAAAGGATAGAACTCGTGAAATAGCCGAGTCATACCGGAATCGGTTTCTTTATTTTGATATTATTAATAAGAAAAATGGAGGACTTTCTGACGCTAGAAATGTTGGAATGGCTCATGTGACTACGCCATATTTTACTTTTCATGATGGGGATGATTGGGTAGATTCAGGCTATACTGCCTACTTTGTCAGAGCCTTTGATGAACATCCAGATGTTGATATTGTTTCTTGTGGTTTTTGGATTGATTCTGAAAAGCGCCATGAGAGTCATCCTGTAGGAAGTAAGCAAAGTGGTGGCTTAATTGATAAAAGAGAAGCCTATTTAAAGATGACCAATGTATTTGGCTCACCTGTTAAGGGTTATACCTGGAATAAGGGATACAAAATTAGCATCATTAAAAAGTATCACTTGCGTTTTGTAGAAGATCTGGCATTTATGGAAGATCAGATTTTCAATGTTAAATATGTATCTTTGACTAATGGCTTTTACTACAGCTCAACCCCTTATTATCATTACTGGCAGAGAGCAGATAGCATGGTTCACGATCTTAATCCAAAGAAAATACCTGATAATTTTAGAGCAAATTATCGGGTTTGGCGCCAGATTATTAAAAGCTTAATGGCAGAGCGTGAGACTCAAAAAGAAAGTAAAAAAATCGCCAAAAAGGCATCTTTGAGTGATTTTGACCATCAAGATTTATAAGAACTTACAAATAAAAGGAATCGGTATGAAAGTAAAAGTTAATGGGATAAAAATTTACTATCAAAAATTAGGTAAAGGCCATCCCTTAATTTTATTGCATGGACATCATCAAGATGGTGGGATCTTTGATAAGCTAGTTGCGCCACTTTCTCTATATTACACTGTGGTGGTTCCCGATATGCGTGGTCATGGACTAAGTGAAGGAGAGGCTAGTGAACACTATCAAACAGAAGTAGAAGATTTACGGGCCTTTATTAACGCACTTAAGTTAGATAAACCATATATCTTAGGTTTTGGCTCCGGTGGTTTAGTAGCCCTTTCTTTAGCTGCGCAAGCTCCAGAATTAGTTTCTAAAGTAATAGTTGCAGGTACTTATGTTAATGGAAATGGTGTGAACGCAAAACATATTGCTGCTAATACAATTCGTGGATTTTTTAAAGGGGATCGAGATAGTAAGGTAGCTTTAAGAGAAAGTCATATCCCTGTTGAAACGCTAAAGCGAATAAAAACTCCTACTCTATGTGTAGTTGGGGAAAGAGATTGGGTTAAAGTTGAACATGTTCGCTGGTATAGTCAATTATTACCTAATTGTCGCTTGGTCTTAATGCCGCGTCAAACTCACTACAGTTATGTTGTTCATAGCTTAAAATTATTAGATTTAATTAAAGATTTTTGTAAAGAGGACTAGTTTACTAGGCCTCTTTTTCTTTTTGTGCCTAAATCAGATAGAATTAATATATAAAGTGTTAATTAATGAGGCAGAAGGTAAGGATTATGAAGAAAATAGTAGTGCGTGGAATGAATGGAGAAATGGTAGTAGAAGGCGATAAGATTACTGTGAAGCATACAGCACCTTTATTTTTAGGTAAGCGTGAAGTAGTGTTAGATCTTCATAGTTTGCAAGCAGTCGTTTATAAAAAAGCACATCTATTGATTAATGGTTTTCTAAAATTAGTACCTAAGGGAGGTAATCCCATGCTTTATCAAACAGCCACCTTACATCAAATGGGGAAAGACGAGCTAGCCATTATTTTACGTGCTTTTGAAAATACAAACCCACAAGATGCAGAAGATTTTTATACTTATGTTGTTGGTCGTTTAGATCAAATTAAGGCAGCTGAAAATAATCATTTATAATCTACAGCTGAAAAGTAGAGCAAAATAGGAATTTTTCGTTATAATAAGAATAGCTGTTAATTTTACAAGGAAGGGCAAATTAATGAAAAAAGAAGAATTGCACGAAATGTTGCACCCAATGAAATTAATCGGACTTGGTGGAAACCAAGCTCTAGCAGAAAGAATTGCGGCTGCTTTAGATAAGCCATTACTTGAAACTGCTGTTCAACACTTTAGTGATGGAGAAATTCAAGTAAACATTACAGAAAGTGTTAGAGGTTGTGATGTCTACGTAATTCAATCTATTCAAGATCCTGTGAATGAAAACTTCATGGAATTAATGATTGTATTGGATGCTTTACATCGTGCATCTGCTCACTCTGTTAACGTAGTAATTCCTTATATGGCATATTCTCGTCAAGATACTAAGAATCGTTCACGTGAACCAATTACTGCAAAATTATTGGCTAACTTGCTTCAATTGACTGATATTGATGACTTAATTGCCGTTGACTTACATGCATCTCAAATTCAAGGCTTCTACAATATCCCAGTTGATCACTTACATGCGATGCCAATTTTAGCTCAATACTTCTTAGATAATGGTATTGCAAGCAAGGATAATGATGATGTAGTAGTTGTTTCTCCTGATCACTCTGGTGCAAAACTTGCACGTACTTTTGGTTCATACTTCGATGCTCCAATTGCTATTGTTGATCAACGCGGTGCACGTTATGACGCAGAAGCTCATGATATGATTGGGGACGTTAAAGACAAGACAGTCATTATCGTTGATGACTTGATTGATACTGGTTCTAGAATTGCTTCTTCAACTAGATCAGTCTTAGCTGCCGGTGCTAAGAAAGTTTATGTTGCTGCAACTCACGCACTACTTTCTCAAAATGCGATCGATGTATTGAACGAATTGCCAGTAGAACAAATCGTAGTAACTGATACTATTAAGCACAAGAAGTACCCAGATAGAATGGTTCGTTTATCTGTAGCACGTTTACTTGCTAAAGGTATTGATTACATTTACAACGATAAGTCAATTCACCAAATTTTTGATGAACAAAACAGAATTCAAGGATAATTCACATTAAAATTTAATATTTAAGAAAAGACTGATCTTAGTTTAAAGCTTAGATCAGTCTTTTTGTGTTTGAACATTTTATATTTAATTAAGAGTAAAATCTAATTAAATCTATCCTTAAAATTATGCCTAGCCTTCCAGACACAATTTGACAATTTTCTCATGCAAGTTATAATACAAACAAATAAAATAGCCAATTAATTGACTATACAAGAATTTTAATTTCATAAAAAGAAATGCCTCTAGTATAAGTTAAATACTAGGGGTGTTTTTGTCTTTAAGGGAGGACTATAAAATTGGATGAAAAGGAGAAGCTAAAGTTAAAAAGATCACTTAAGAGTCGTCATGTAACAATGATTGCAATTGGTGGAGCCATCGGTACTGGATTATTTTTAGGGTCTGGTACAGCTATTCAAAGTGCTGGTCCATCAATTATCTTATCTTATTTGATCGTTGGTATTATTAGCTTTTTTATGATGAGAGCTTTAGGAGAATTAATTTTAGCTGATCCTGAGCAACACTCATTTATTGAATCAGTAAAAAAATATCTTGGAAATAGAATGGAATTTGTTGCGGGATGGACTTACTGGCTATGCTGGCTTAGTTTAGCTATGGCTGATTTAACTGCAACGGGAATTTATTTGAAATATTGGTTTAAAGATCTGCCTCAATGGGTAGGCCCATTAGTGATTGTGATCTTGTTAATGCTAGTTAACATGGTTAATGTGGGTCTATTTGGAGAGCTTGAGAGTTGGTTTTCAATGATTAAAGTTTTAGCTATCTTAGCTTTGATCATTACCGGGCTAATTCTTTTGATTATGCATACTAAAATTGATTCTAGAACCGTTTCGCTCAGTAATTTGGTAAACTATGGTGGCTTTTTTCCAACAGGATCCTGGGGCTTTCTGAAGTCATTCCAGATGGTAGTTTTTGCTTTTGTAGGAATTGAAATTGTGGGGTTGACAGCTGGTGAAACAGCTAATCCTGATAAAGATATTCCCAAGGCAATAAATACTTTGCCAGTTAGAATTGGATTGTTTTATGTTGGCTCAATGATTGCTATTATGGCCGTTTATCCATGGAATAAGATTGTTACTACAACCAGTCCTTTTGTACAAGTTTTTGGAGCAATTGGTATTCCAGCAGCTGCCGGAATTTTGAACTTTGTGGTTTTAACAGCAGCAATGTCAGCGACAAATAGTGCAATTTTTTCAACTAGTCGATCCTTGTATGCTCTATCTCGCGGAAATAATGCACCTAAGAGATTCGGCAAGTTAAGTAAAAAGGCCGTTCCGAATAATGCCTTAACATTTTCATCTTTAATTTTATTTATTGTGGTAATTCTTAACTATATTATGCCGGCTCAAGTTTTTGATATTATTTCTAGTGTTTCAACAATTAACTTTATTATGGTTTGGATAATCATTATGTGGACTCACTTGAAGTATCGAGCAGAAAATAAGGAGAATCTTGGTAAGTTTAGAATGCCAGGTTTTCCAATAACTAGCTGGATTACAATAATTTTTTATTTAGTAATTTTAGTAATATTGGCCCTAATTCC
>DBFNNF010000029.1:0-1466 GCA_048407585.1 Lactobacillus johnsonii
TAAACAATGTATAGACTGAATAGATTAGAAAGGCACCGCTAACCAAAAAATCAATAGATGAGATAGGAAAAAGGAAAGAGATAAACCACAGAATAATGGTAAAAACTCCAAAATAGAAATCTAGGCTTCGATAGTATTTCCTGTTGAATTTATAAGACATTAATATCACTCCTTTTACTCTTTCATCTCTTTATTCCGATTTAATTATAATCCTAATGTTATCATTTTTGACATTTTGCAAAGTTCGTTTAATTTTTTGCAGAATGAACCAAATAAAATTTTATCTTTTGTACTAACAATATAAAGAACGTTAACTTAATAGAAAGATGGTGTCGGCAGTGAAAGTAAAGTTTAACCGTAATTTTTATACTGATCCTAGTTTTTATATCTCCCGAAATGTCAATTTAAATTAGAAAAAAGTTGAAAGCTGTTCTTCTGTGACATAACCCATGAATACTTCTAGTGGTGTACGATAATTAAGAGACTTTCGTGGGATATTGTTGCGACGGTGCATTAGCTGAGTGACTAGTTCGTTTGGTAAATGGCGAAAATCTAGCTTCTTACTAAGACCATCACGACGTAAGATGCCATTATTATTTTCGTTTAACCCTCGTTGATTGGGAGCACCGACTTCTGCAAAATAGGTATGAAGATCATACTTATTGGCTATCTCTCGCCATCCAGCGAACTCTTTACCATTGTCAAAAGTAATTGATTTAACAAAGTGACGTGGCAGTTTAGCGAGCCATTGGTCAAGCTGGCAATTCACCGCTTCGTCTGTTTTATGATGAATATTAAGGACAATCATTACTTTGGATTGTCGCTCTACTAGCGTCATTACCGCTCCGCGGTGAGCTTTACCTTGAACTGTATCAGCTTCAAAGTGTCCAAATTCATGTTGGTAATGCGGGAAATCACGATATCGTTGATAGATACTGCGTCCTAATTGGCCAGCTTTACCACGACGTTCCACATAGCCATTGGGGTGGCGTTTTCCTTTCATCGGTAGCTGTTTAACGGAAAAGCCATACTGATTGCGGGCAAACATGCGATAAAGGGTGCGCATACTGCAGCTAATCGGGTGCTCATCACGACCAATAATAGTATCAGGAGTCCAACCAGCCTTGATTTGTGCATGGATATAGTTAACCTCGATAGTTGGCAGTTGGGTCTGCTTCCGACCACAACGACGTTTATGACGCTGATAAGTCTGAAGATATTGGTCGATGGTTTTACCGTTATTGAGGAAACGATAAACACGATAGGTGGTTTCTTGACTACGTTGAAGTAATTTAGCGGCCCGATAAGCTTTAGTGCCTTGATACCAAAAATCAGCTATGAGAGTTAATTCGCGTGTGGTAAGATGTTTATAGGTCATTTGTGATTGCCTTTCTTTTGATTAGGGATACTCAAAAGTCTATCACAAATGGCTTTTTATTTTTTCTAACTTAATTTTACAAACGGCG
>DBFNNF010000030.1:0-5012 GCA_048407585.1 Lactobacillus johnsonii
TAATTTAAAAAATGCATTAAAAATCACTTTTCTTTTTAGGAAAATTTTGATAAGGACTTGGTTTTTTCGCGTAAATATGCTATTCTATCTTAGAAATTGTGCTTATTAAGCATTGAAAAACGGAGGTGCAACATTAAATGTCAACTAAGAGAACTTACCAACCTAAGAAGCGTCACCGTTCACGCGTTCATGGTTTTATGAAACGTATGGCTACAGCAAACGGCCGTAAGGTTTTAGCAAGACGCCGTAAAAAGGGTAGAAAAGTCTTATCTGCTTAAGCCACTGAAGCTCAGTGGTTTTTTTAATTTAAGTAAGGATGAACCAGATTGAGAAAAAGCTACCGTGTAAAAACTGAGAGAGACTTTCAAAAAGTTTTTAAAGAAGGACAGTCAATGGCTAATCGCGGCTTTGTTGTCTATACCTTACCCAAAGAAAATCAAAAACATTTTCGTGTTGGAATTTCTGTTGGGAAAAAAGTAGGTCATACGGCGGTAGCACGTAATCGCCTCAAACGGTTCATTCGTGCTACACTGACAGAACTTAAGCCAGAGATAAGGTCTGATTTAGACTTTTTAGTAATAGCTCGACCTTATGCACGAGATTTTGATATGGGACGAACCAAAAAGAATCTTATTCATGTTTTAAGGTTAGCTAAGGTCTTATCGAGCGAAGAGACGGAAATTGAGGAAAAGTAGAGTGAGAAATCATTTGTCTAAGAAAAATTGGAAACTGATTCTATTAGCTTTAGGAATGCTTGCCTTAACGTTAGTAGTTACAGGTTGTGCATCAACTAATGGAACAAGTGTTGCTCCTATTTCTCATACTAGTGGCAATTGGTGGGATCGGTATATTGTTTACTATATTTCCCAATTTATTCTTTGGATTGCAAGTTTAGTTCATGATTCCTATGGTTGGGCAATCATTATCTTTACTATTATAGTAAGAATAATTTTATTACCATTGAATGCCATTTCTATTAGAAGCATGGCTAAGCAACAAAAAGTGCAACCACAGATGGATGCATTGCGTAAAAAGTATCCAGGTAAGGATGTTGAGTCACGTCAAAAGTTACAAGAAGAAACTAGTAAGTTGTATAAAGAAGCTGGTATTAATCCATATACTGGATGTTTACCAATGTTAATTCAACTACCAGTTATGTATGCTTTGTACCAAGCAATTTGGCGGACTCCACAGTTGCAAAATGGTCGGTTTTTGTGGATGGATTTGGGACGTCCCGATCCATATTACATCATGCCTATCTTGGCGGCTGTATTCACTTTTATGAGTACATACATCAGTCAGATGTCAACGCCCCAATCCTCACAAAATGGAATGACTAAGGGAATGACATACTTGATGCCTCTTATTATTGGGGTTTCAGCAATTGGTATCCAATCTGCGATTTCACTTTACTGGGTGATTTCCAACTTATTCCAAGTAGTTCAAACCTTTATTTTGCAAAATCCATTCAAGTATCAACGTGAACTTGAGGAACAAAAGAAGGAAGAACGTGAACGTCAGCGCAAAGTTCGTCGCGCATACAAACGTTTAGGACGTAAACAACAAAAATAAATTATCTTTAATTTGAAGATAAAGTAGTCAAAGTGCTTTATCCATCATTATTTTTTGTAGTGGTGGAGTGGGCACTTTTTTTATTGAGATTATTTTATGTAGGTGAAAAAATGGCACAAGTATTAACGCAATTTGATACAATCGCTGCAATTTCTACTCCTATTGGCGAAGGAGGTATATCAATTGTTCGTCTATCTGGTGAAGATGCAGTAGCGATTGCTAATAAACTTTTTAAAGGGGCAGATTTAACCAAGGTTCCATCACATACTATTCATTATGGACATATAGTTGATCCTAAAACTAAGGATGTTGTAGATGAGACAATGGTTAGTGTTTTACGCGCACCAAAAACTTTCACTCGAGAAGATATGGTTGAAATTAATTGTCATGGTGGAATGATTGTAACTAACGATATTTTGCAGCTGCTTTTGGCAAATGGTGCTCGAATGGCTGATCCTGGTGAATTTACGAAGCGCGCCTTTATGAATGGACGTATTGATTTGACTCAAGCTGAATCTGTAATGGATATTGTTCGAGCTAAGACGGATAAGTCTCGTCAAGTTGCGATGACGCAATTAGCTGGTGGTTTATTAGATAAAATCAGAACAATGCGTCAAGAACTTTTAGATACAATGGCTCATGAAGAAGTGAATATTGATTATCCAGAATATGACATGGACGATTTAACTTCTCAAGAAATGAAGAAGAAGGCCGAAGAAGTTTCAAAGCAAATTGATCAATTGCTAAAAACAGCTCAGGAAGGGAAAATTATCCGTAATGGTCTAGCAACCGCTATTGTGGGAAGACCAAATGTTGGTAAATCCTCTCTTTTAAATTATTTAACGCAGGACGATAAGGCAATTGTTACTGATATTGCGGGAACAACAAGAGATACACTTGAAGAATATGTTTCTGTAAAAGGCGTACCGCTGAAGCTGATTGATACTGCTGGGATTCACCATACAGAAGACAAGGTCGAAAAAATTGGAGTTGAACGTTCAAAGAAAGCTATTGCTGAAGCTGATTTGGTGCTTTTACTTCTGGATGCAAGTCAAGATTTAACAGACGAAGATAAAAATCTATTAAATTTAACTGCTAATAAAAAACGAATTATCATTTTAAATAAACAAGATCTAGGTACAAAAATTTCCCAGGAAATGATAAGAGAAATTACTGATAATCCAATTATTGCAACTTCAATCTTAAAGCAAAAAAATATGGATGCGCTTGAGAATGCAATTGAGCAATTATTCTTTAGCGGAATAGAAAATTCACAAAATCAAATCTTGGTAACAAATCAAAGACAAGCTGGTTTATTAGCGAAGGCAAAGCAATCTTTAGAAGACGTTGTCAATGGAATTGATGATGCAATGCCTTTAGATTTGGTTCAAATTGATCTCAAAAATGCTTGGGATACTTTGGGTGAAATTACTGGTGAAAGTGCACCTGATGAATTAATTACCCAATTATTTAGTCAATTCTGTCTTGGAAAGTAGGATGAAAATGAAGACTTACGAATCAAATGAATATGATGTAATTGTTGTGGGAGCAGGTCATGCCGGAGTAGAGGCAGCCTTGGCAGCAGCTCGAATGGGAGAAAAGACACTTCTTTTAACGATTAATTTGGACATGGTAGCTTTTATGCCATGTAATCCATCAGTGGGTGGCCCTGCAAAGGGGACTGTTGTACGTGAAATTGATGCTCTTGGCGGAGAAATGGGTAAAAATATTGACGCCACTTACATTCAAATGAGAATGCTCAATACAGGTAAGGGGCCGGCTGTTAGAGCATTGCGGGCACAAGCCGATAAGTGGCAATATCATGAGCGTATGAAAGATACAATTGAAAACGAGCCTAATTTAACTTTACGTCAAGCTGTTGCAGATGAGTTGATCGTTGAAGATGGAGTATGTAAAGGTTTGATTACTAATACTGGTGCAAAGTACTATGCTAAAAGTGTAGTTTTGACCACAGGAACAGCTGCTAGAGGAAAAATTATTATTGGAGAATTGGCTTATTCTTCAGGTCCTAATAACTCCCTTCCATCTATTAAATTACCTGAAAATCTTGAAAAGTTAGGCTTTAAATTACGTCGTTTTAAGACTGGTACTCCTCCTCGAGTGGATGGAAATACTATTGATTATTCAAAAACTCAAGAAGAGCCTGGAGACAAAGAACCAAGACATTTTTCTTACACTAGCAAAGATAGTGATTACCTAGAAGATCAAATGTCTTGTTATATGACTTACACTAATACCGTAACGCATGATATTATTCGTGCAAATCTTGATCGTGCTCCAATGTTTTCTGGGGTTATCAAGGGTGTAGGCCCACGTTACTGTCCTTCAATTGAAGATAAGGTAGTCCGTTTTGCAGATAAAGATCGTCACCAAATTTTCTTGGAACCAGAAGGACGCCATACTAAGGAAATATACGTAGGTGATTTTTCTACTTCAATGCCTGAAGAAGTACAATTGAAGATGCTTCATAGTGTTGCTGGCCTAGAAAAAGCAGAATTGATGCGCCCAGGATATGCAATTGAATATGACGTAATTGAACCTTGGCAATTAAAGCATACATTAGAGACAAAAAATATTAAGCACCTCTTCACTGCTGGTCAAATGAACGGAACATCGGGTTATGAAGAAGCAGCCGGTCAAGGATTAATTGCTGGTATCAATGCAGCCTTAAGTGCTCAAAATAAGCCTGGATTTACTTTACAACGAGATGAAGCATATATTGGGGTCTTAATTGATGACCTAGTAACTAAAGGAACAAATGAACCATATCGTTTGCTAACTAGCCGGGCAGAATATCGTCTTCTTCTTCGTCACGATAATGCAGATTTGCGTTTGACTGAAAAAGGTCATGAATTAGGCTTGATTTCAGAAGATCGTTATAAGGAATTCCAAGATAAAAAGCAAGCTATTTCCCAGGCAATGGAAGCTATTAAGAAAGTTACCATTCACCCTACTGATGAGGTTCAAGAATATTTAGCTAGTGTTAAGCAAGATCGTTTGAGTGCAGGAGTTAGCGGCGCAGACTTTTTGAAGCGACCACGTGTAACTTTTGACGCAGTTGAAAAATTGAGTGGTGAAACTTTAGCTACTGATCGCTATGTGAAAGAACAAGTTGAAATTGCATTGAAATATGAAGGTTATATCAAGAAAGAAAAGACGTTGGTTGATCGTTTGCATCGACTTGAATCAAAGAAAATTCCAGTAGATATTGACTACAATGCAATTCCAAGTCTGGCAACTGAGGCGCGTCAAAAATTTGAAAAGATTCGTCCTGAGTCAATTGCTCAAGCTGAAAGAATTTCTGGTGTAAATCCAGCTGATTTGGCAATATTAACGGCATATATTCAACAAGGCCGAATTGCAAAGGTGAAAAATACATAATTCGTTTTAAAGCAAAAAAATAAAAAATTTTTATGCTT
>DBFNNF010000031.1:0-21686 GCA_048407585.1 Lactobacillus johnsonii
AGATGAAAAATCAAAAATCAATGTAGTGATGTTTCGCTCATTTTTTGAGAAATTAAAGTTTAAACCTGAAGAGGGAATGAAGGTTTATGTTAGTGGTTATGTAGATGTTTATGGACCACAGGGATCTTATCAATTTTATGCTCAAACTATGGAGCCAGCAGGTTTAGGAGCACTTTATGAGCAATTAAGACAATTGCAAGAGAAGCTTGCAAAGGAAGGATTATTTAACGAAGAACATAAAAAGAAGATTCCATTATTTCCTGATCGAATTGCCGTTGTAACTAGTGCTTCCGGAGCAGTAATTCATGATATTATGGTTACTGCTAATCGACGTTTTCCTCATGCTGAGATTGATTTGTATCCGGCTAAAGTTCAAGGAGATGAAGCAGCAGATACGATTGTGGCTGCTTTACAGCAAATTCAAGCCCAAGGCGATAAATATGATGTTGTAATCATTGGTCGTGGTGGTGGATCATTAGAAGATCTATGGCCATTTAATGAAGAAAAAGTTGTGCGGCAGATTTATGCGATGCAAATGCCCGTGATCAGTTCAGTAGGACATGAAACTGATACAACTCTAGCTGATTTAGTGGCCGATGCTAGAGCAGCTACTCCAACTGCTGCAGCAGAATATGCAACTCCTAATTTAGCTGATGTATTAACACAAATTGTTCAATTGCGGGCAAGACTTTATGCCGCTATGCAGGCCAATATTCATACAAAGCGTCAAATTTTAGATCGGTTAAAGAACGCACCAGTTTTACAAGAGCCAACTAGAATTTATGATCAACAAATTCAACAAGTTGATATGCTTACCCATCGTCTTAATCAGGCAATGGAAAATCGACTACAGCACGATGGATCTACATTACGTTTACTTCAAGAGCGCCTTAAGGCACTCAGTCCTAGCCGAAAATTAGAGCAACTTGAACGTGAACGAAATTTTGTAGTGTCGAATTTATTTTCAACGATGAATAACTATCTTAAAGATCAAAGAAATAGATTAAATCGAGCAATGCAACAATTAGATGATATTAGTCCGTTGAAAACAATTAGTCGAGGATACGTTTATACAACTGATCAAGAAGGAAATACAGTTACTTCAGTTGACCAGCTAAAAATTGATGAGAAGTTAAAGTTACATTTTAAAGATGGTCAAGTGCAAGTAAATGTAGAAAATATTCGGAGAGAAAAAAATGGCAATTAAGAAAAATAATTTTGAAGAACAGTTAAATGAATTACAAGAAATAGTTAATAAGCTTGAAAGTGGTAATGTTCCTCTTGAAGATGCTTTAAGTGAATTTCAAGCAGGAGTTAAATTAAGCCGAGAATTAGAGAAAAAGCTAAATGATGCAGAACAAACTGTGGCCAAGTTAGTAGATAAAGATGGAAACGAAAAGGCCTTAGATCCCCAAAATGCATCTGCTCCTGAGGAAGAATAAATGAAGTTAAAAGATTTTCAAGAAAAATATACACCTCAAATTGACAATTTCTTAAAAGAACATCTGGTTACTGAAATTGATAATCCAACTTTTAGTAAAATTATGTCTTATTCAGTAATGGCGGGAGGTAAGCGACTACGTCCTTTGCTTTTCTTAGCAACTCTTGAAACACTAAATCATAAAATTGAGGATCCAGAATTAAGAATTGCTTGTGGAATTGAATTAATCCATACTTACTCTCTAATTCATGATGATTTGCCGGCAATGGATAATGATGATTATCGTCGCGGAAAACTTACTTCTCATAAAAAATGGGGAGAAGCAGAAGCGATATTAGCCGGGGATGCATTGCTTCCTTTGGGGATCCAATGGATCACAGAAGGAAGTAATTCAGCCGCATTAGCAATTATTATTTCTCAGGCTGTAGGACCAAATGGGATGGTAGGTGGTCAATATCTTGATATTGATACAACTAATAACGATTCAGCTAAAGAAAATGCGAAGATGATTGATCAGATGGAGTGGTTGAAAACAGGCTGCCTAATTGAAGCAAGCGTTAAAATGGCTGCAATTTATGCTGGTGCAGATAACTCTGAGCTTAATAGATTAGACAACTTTAGCAAGCGTTTTGGAAGATCTTATCAAATCTATGATGATTTGGTAGATGTAGTGGAGACAGCAACTGAAGCGGGAAAAGCTACTCATAAGGATGCAACAGAAGGTAAAAATAATACTTTAACTTTGTTTGGGATTGAAGCTAGTCGTAAACAACTTGTAGAAATGATTGAATCAGGAAGAAAAGCTATAGAAGTTTTTGAACAACCTTTATTAGGTGAATTTTTTAATTTGTATCAGAAGGTATTATAGTAAATGTCTAAAAAGCGTGCAGATGTATTGTTGTTTGAACAAGGTCTTTTTAACTCTCGTAGTCAAGCTCAAAGAGCTATTATGGCTGGATTAGTTAATGACCATAATCATCAAAGAATTGATAAAAGTGGAGAAAAATTTCCCGAAGATGAAGTTTTTCATATAAAAGATGATGGTAAAAAATATGTTTCCCGTGGAGGATTCAAATTAGAAAAAGCCCTTAAAGTATTTAATATTGATTTAAAGGGGAAAATTTGCCTTGATATTGGTGCATCCACTGGTGGTTTTACCGATGTTGCCTTACAAAATGGTGCTAAGTTAGTCTATGCATTAGATGTAGGATATAATCAATTGGCGTGGAAATTACGGGATAATCCTCAAGTTGTAGTAATGGAAAAACAGAACTTTCGTTATAGTAAGCCAGTAGATTTTACTGATGGATTGCCTGATTTTGCGATGACCGATGTTTCCTTCATCTCATTAGATTTAATTATGCCGCCAATGTATGAAATTTTAAAAGATAAATGCGATGCAGTGTGTTTAATTAAGCCACAATTTGAGGCAGGTCCTGAGAATGTAGGTAAACATGGAATTGTTCATGATCATGAAGTTCATGCAAATGTTATTAAACATACCATGGAAGTTGCTCAAAAAATAGGGTTTAATATTTTGGGAGTAGACTATTCACCAATTAAAGGTGGTAAAGGAAACATTGAATTTCTTATTCATTTAGGAAAAGACGTAGCAAATCCAGGTCAAGACTTATGGAAAGGGAATCCTTCCGATGTAGTTCAACGTGCAGTTAATGGCCTTTAGGTGAGATAAAATGTTAGTTGAATTAGATATTAAAAATTTTGCAATCATTAAAACTTTAAAAGTTCGCTTTCAAGAAAAAATGACTGTTCTAATTGGAGAAACTGGTGCAGGGAAATCAATTATTATTGATGCAGTTTCTTTGCTCCTGGGAAGTCGTGCACAAAGTGAAATGATTCGCTCGGGTGAAGAAAAGGCTGTCATTACGGGTTTATTTGTGTTAAGCGAACAAAAGGATCTTGTTGAAAGTTTATGTGAAAAATATGGTCTACCTTTTGAAGATGACCAGCTAATAATTAGCCGAGAGTTGACGCATAAAGGAAGAAATGTAGTTAGAATTAATGGGCAGCTGACTACAATCAATGTTTTACGTGAAATTGGACGAAATTTAGTTGATATTCATGGTCAAAATGATCAACAAATTTTGATGGATCAAGATCGACAAATAGATTTGATTGATAATTATGCAGAGCCTGAATTTAAGAAAGAATTGCATAGCTATGAAGCTGACTTTGAGAAATGGCGTCATCTTACTTCTCAACTCCGTAAGTTAAGAGAAGATGCTCAAGAAATTGCTCAAAAACAGGATATTTTGGAATTTCAAAATAATGAACTAGAAAGTGCCGATTTGAATGATCCAAATGAAGATGAAAAGCTAGAAGAAGAATTTAATGAGCTCAATAACTATCAAAAAATTGCAGATACAGCTAATTATTTTATGCAATTATATGATGATGATGAGCATGGACTAGCTACGTTACTTGGGGATGCCCAAAATGCTGCTGAAGATTTGAGTAATTATGGTAAAAAGTTTGAGAATTTTGCTACTAGTCTTAATGATGGTATTTATTCTTTAAATGATGCTCGTAGTGAACTATCTACTTTAATGGATCAAATGGACTTTGATGAAGAGCGTTATCAATATGTTTCTAGCCGATTAGATACATTGAATACTTTGAAGAAAAAATACGGCCCAACTTTAGACGATGTTTTTAAATTCGCACAAAAGGTTAAAAGTGAACTAAATAAGTTTGAAACTGGAGATTTAGACGAGGGAAAAATCCAAAAAGAACTCGCAATCATTGAAAAAAGCCTTAGTCAAAAAGCCCAAAACTTGCATGAACAGAGAGAAAAGATTGCACGCGATCTTGAAGAAAAAATAAAAAAAGAATTAGCTGATTTATATATGGAAAAAGCACGCTTTTCTATTAGAATTAATGAAACTAATTCATTTACAAAACTTGGAACTGATGAAGTTATCTTTATGATTGCGCCTAATCCTGGGGAAGCTTTGATGCCGTTAGTAAAAATAGTATCCGGCGGAGAACAATCACGTTTAATTTTGGCATTAAAGGCAATCTTTAGTCGTGTAGAACCAGTTGGAACCATGATTTTTGATGAAATTGATACTGGAGTTTCAGGCCGAGTTTCAGCAGCAATTGGTAAAAAGATGCATGCAATTGGCCAAGAAAAACAAGTTATTACAATTACTCACTCCCCTCAAGTGGCTGCTGCTGGAGATCAACGTTATTCAGTTGTAAAGCAAGTTAAAGATGGAGCTACTTATACTCAAGTAGGTCCTCTTACGCAAGAAGAAGCAATTACTGCAATTGCTCAGATGATGGCAGGCTCTGATGTAACAGATGCTGCTAAGAGAAATGCAGCTGACTTAATGGAAAGTTTTAAAGAATAAAATGAAAAGGACTTCTCAGTTTAAAGTAAAAATCACATTTATACTGAAAAGTCCTTTGTTTTTATGCCGTCTCTACGTTAAAAATTTCGTTTAAATCGATTATTCTAATTATGTTGCTATCATAGCTATCTAATACAAAACGCCCAGCAGAAGTTCTTTTAATTAGCTGACCAATCTCAGTGCATCCATTTTGATAGGTCAGTAATATATATTCTTTATGAAAAAGTGCATGCTCTAAAATTCTAATAATTTTACTTGGGTCTTGTGCAAAAGTAGTAAGCTTATTAATATTATAATTAAAGAAGTAATTATAAATTTGTTTACTATAATTATTAAGCGACTTTAATAAATTCATATCTCATTCCTCTATCCATCCCGAACTTGTGTTTGCACTATGTATTATACGAACAAATGTTTTTGATTGCAAGTGGGATTTATATCTCTTTGCGAAACTCTTGAAATTCCTCGTTTTTTAGTGCAATATATTCTTGTTACTATAATTTTTAGGAGCGAAAATGGCACATCAAGGTTTATTATTAGTTTTATCTGGTCCTTCTGGCGTTGGTAAGGGGACCGTTAAAAGTGCAATGGTGAAGCAAAAAGCTTTTTCATTTGAATATTCTGTTTCAATGACTACTCGTAAGCCTCGTCCAGGCGAAGTTAATGGGAAGGATTATTATTTTGTTTCAGAGGACCGTTTCCAAGAAGCAATTAAAGGTAACGAGCTTTTGGAATATAATGAATATGTAGGTAACCATTATGGTACTCCACTTGCACCAGTACAAAAGATGCTCAATGAAGGTAAAGATGTTTTACTTGAAATTGATGTCAATGGAGCAAAACAGGTTCGCAAGTTAATGCCAGATGGCGTCTTTATCTTTTTGACACCACCAGATTTGCATGAATTAAAACATCGAATTGTTAATCGCGGGACTGATTCTGACAAGGTAATTGCCATGAGAATGAAACAGGCACGTAAAGAGATTTTAATGATGGAAGATTATGATTATGCTGTAGTTAACGATACTGTTGCTAATGCGGTGGATCATATTAAGTCTATTGTTGAAGCTGAACACGTGCGTGTACCGCGAGTAATTAACGATTATAGAAATATGGTTAAGGAGGATTAACAGATGAAAATTACATACCCATCTATTGATAAATTGCTGTCTCGAGTAAATTCTCGTTATTCTCTTTCAGTGTTAGCTGCTAAAAGAGCTCATGAGATTCAAGCAGGCGCTCCATTAGCTTTAAAACACTATAAGTCTGATAAAGCAGTGGGCGAAGCGCTTGAAGAAATTGCTGCTGGTAAAGTTACAATTGATCCTGAGCATCGTGAAGATATTGGCTAGAATCTTTTCCTTCATTGTTAATCAATGAAGGTTTTTTAGTAGGTGATAAGATAAATGATTGCGCAAGTTATTGTAGATGTAGCTGCTAAACAAACTGATCGAGTGTTTGAATATCATATTCCAAAGGAATTAACTGATGTAGCTGTTGGATCAAGAGTGGTCGTTCCTTTTGGTCGACGAAAAGTACAAGGATTTGTAGTTGGAATCAGTGAAACAACTTCTTATACAGGAAAATTAAAAGATTTACTTGTTGTAATTGATGAATTGCCCCCACTTACGCCAGAATTAATTGCTCTCTCTAAAACTTTAGCTGATAAAATTTTTTCATATCGGATTACAATTCTTCAATCAATGCTACCACGCGTGATGAAGGCGAATTATCGAAAAATTTTAGTCCCCCTTACAGATGAAATTAAAGAGAATACTCTTTTTAAAGGTGAACCACTTGATTTAAATGAAGTTTCTGATCTTAAGACAATTGTAAAAATTAAAAAGCTTATAAAAAATAATCAAGCTAAGATCGAATATTTAGTTGAAAATAAAGCTAAGAAGAAACAGGTGGCTGCCTATCTTTTGACTAAAACTAGGGCAGAATATCAAGAGATTTTGAAAGGAATAAGAACAACAGCAAAAAACCAGCGAGCATTGCTTAATAATATCGTTGAAAAATATAGCGAATATCCAAAATTGGGTTCAACTATTGAGTCTGAATTAGGAATCTCAAGTTCTACATTACGAGCAGCCGAAAAAAAGGGATGGCTGTTAAAAAAAGAGCAGGAGATTTATCGCGATCCATTAAAAGATTTTGAATCTAATACTGGTAAGCATTCAGTTAAATTAAATTCAGAACAATTAGACGCCTTAAATTCAATTGGGACTAGTATTAAAGAAAAAGAGGCTAAGACTTTTCTTCTTGAGGGAATTACTGGGAGTGGTAAAACTGAGGTGTATCTTCACGCTATCAGTATGGCTCTTGAACAGAAGCGTAATGCACTGATGCTTGTTCCAGAGATTTCTTTAACTCCTCAAATGGTTAAACAAGTGAAAGAGCGTTTTGGAGATAATGTTGCTGTTTTACATAGTGGTTTATCTGAAGGTGAAAAATATGATGAATGGCGAAGAATTAGGCGTGGGGAAGCTCAAGTTGTAGTAGGAGCTAGAAGCGCTATTTTTGCTCCTTTAAAAAATATTGGTTTAATAGTAATTGATGAGGAGCATGAATCTTCCTATAAGCAAAATGATACGCCTCGCTACCATGCACGGGATGTAGCTCTATTGAGAAGTAAATTTCACAATTGTCCAGTTGTTTTAGGAAGTGCAACGCCGTCTTTAGCAAGCCGGGCGCGGGCTCAAAAAGGAAGATATAAATTATTACGTCTGACTAAACGTGCTAATCAAAAGTCGCTACCTAAAGTGGATCTAATAGACCTAAAAACTGTTGAATTTGCTGGTGGACAGTTTGATCTATCAATTCCCTTAGTAGATTCAATTAAAGAAAAAATAGCTAAAAAAGAACAAGTTATTTTACTTCTTAATCGTCGCGGTTTTGCTAGTTTTATGCTTTGTCGAAATTGTGGCTTTGTTTTAAAATGTCCAAATTGTGATATCTCGTTAACTTTGCATAAAGATACTGGACAGATGCAATGTCATTACTGCGGCCATAAGGAGCCAATTCCAAGAAAATGTCCACATTGTCAGAGTGAAAAAATAAGATTTTTAGGTACGGGAACACAAAAAGTTCAAGAAGAACTTGAAACTTTACTTCCTGACGCTAAAATCTTAAGAATGGACGTTGATACTACTAGGCGTAAGGGAAGCTATAAGAAGATTTTGGATAGTTTCGGTAATCATCAAGCCGATATTCTATTAGGAACACAAATGATTGCTAAGGGGTTAGATTTTCCAAATGTTACTTTGGTGGGAGTAATTAACGCTGACACAGCATTATCTCTTCCAGATTTTAATTCTTCAGAAAAAACATTTGATTTACTAACCCAAGTAGCTGGAAGGGCCGGAAGAGCTGAAAAAACTGGTAGAGTTATGATCCAAACTTATAATCCGGAAAATTATGCAATAAAACTTGCCCAAAGCCAAGATTACGAGGGATTTTACCAAAAAGAAATGCAGGTTAGATTTCAAGGAAACTATCCGCCATTTTTTTATACTACCTTAATTACTATTACATCAAAAAATGAACAGTCAGCTGCTAAAGAGGCATTCGTAATAAAAAGAAAATTAATGCGGGAGTTACATGCTCCGACTATTATTTTAGGTCCGACGCCAAGTAGTGTAGCTAAAATTAAAAATCAATATTATTACCAAATCTTGGTAAAATATAAATATGAGCCTAAGTTGCATGATTTGCTTCATCAAATTCAAGATGATGCACAATTAGCACAAAAACGTGGTTTAAATATATATATTGATAATGAACCAGAGAGAATAATGTAAATTTAGAAAGAAGTTGAATCTATGTCATCAGTTATTTTTTTAGGAACTCCAAATTTTGGCAGTGTCGTTCTGCAAGGATTAATTGAACAAGGATATGAAATTAAAGCGGTTGTTACTCAGCCTGATAAGCGCGTTGGGCGTAAACAAGTAGTCCATCAATCTGCTGTTAAGGAAACAGCTTTGAAGCATAATCTTCCAGTTTATCAACCTGCTAAATTGTCAGGCTCAGAAGAACTTGCAGAATTAATGAAGATTGAACCAGATTTTATTATTACCGCTGCTTATGGGCAATTTTTGCCAACGAAGTTTTTGAAGTCAGCTAAAATAGCTCCAGTTAATGTTCATGGTTCTCTTCTCCCTAAATATCGTGGCGGTGCACCAATTCAATATTCCGTTTTGAATGGGGATAAAGAGACTGGTGTCACCATTATGGAGATGGTGAAAAAGATGGATGCAGGAGATATTTTTGCCCAAAAAGCTTTGCCAATTACCGATGAAGATACAAGTGGTACTTTATTTGATAAATTAAGTATTTTGGGAAGAGATCTTCTTTTAGAAACTTTACCTAAGTTTATCGATGGAACAGTTACTCGGACTGCTCAGGATGAGGATAAGGTTGTCTTTTCACCTAATATCTCTAAAGACCAAGAAAAGATAAACCTATCAATGACTGCTAAAGAAGCTAATAATCTAATTCGTGCCCTTAATCCTGATCCAGGTGCTTACTTTATGCTTGGTGGGAAGAGATTCAAAGTTTGGAAAGCAAAGCCATTGACTGAAAAGACTAGTTTTCCAGCTGGAATCTTAGTTACTAATAAAAAGAAATTCGTAATTAGCATGGCTGATGGCAGTCAATTAGAGTTACTTGAAGTTCAACCAACTGGTAAGAAGAAAATGAATATTAAAGATTATCTCAATGGTCAAGGTAGTCATTTTACAATTGGAGATAAGATAATTGATGAGTAATGCAAGAACGGTTGCTTTAGAGACTTTGATTAAAGTTTTTAATCAAAAAAGCTATTCTAATATTGCTTTAAACAATGAACTAATAAAACATGATTTAAAGCCGGCTGATAAGGCCTTAGCTACTAGAATTGTATATGGTACAATTCAATATAAAATATTTTTAGAGTATCAATTAAAGCCATTAATTAAAACAAAACTACGCGATAGTTTTTTAAAGCCGCTTCTTTTAATGTCTGCCTACCAGTATTTTTTCTTAGAAAAAGTACCAGTAAATGCGATTTTTGATGAGGCAAACAAGCTTGCTAAAAAATATAGTAAGAGAAATAGTGGCAGCTATAAGCTGGTTAACGGAATTTTGCGTGCTTTAGAGCGTCAAGGTAAAATTTTGCCACCAACTAATGATTTAGTTGAATATTTAAGTATTAAAGAGAGTTTTCCTAAATGGTTAGTAGAATATTTATTAGATCATTTTGGTGAAAATAGAACAAAAGAAATTTTAGTACGAAGTAATCAACCTGCCGCTAATTCAATTAGAATGACTACAAAAGAGTCAAACTTTGAAGAAATCAAAGAATAATTAAAAAAAGATACATTTATTTTTGAAGAGTCTAGTCAAACTCCGCATAATTTAAATTTGAATAAAGGTGGAGTAGCGCAAACAGCTCTGTTTAAAAATGGAAAAATTACTATTCAGGATGCTGCTGCTTCACTTGCTGTGGATGCGTTTGACTTTAAGGGGAGTGAACAGGTATTAGATGCATGTAGTGCCCCTGGTGGTAAGACGGTTCAAATCGCTGAAAACTTGACAACAGGTAGTGTAATTGCTTTAGATATTCATGAAAATAAACTAAGGCTTGTAAGAAATGCGGCCGAACGTCTTCATGTTAGTGATAAAGTAAAGACGAAGGCTTTAGATGCACGAAAGGCGAAAGAATATTTTAATCAAGGACAATTTGATAAAATTTTAGTAGATGCGCCTTGCTCGGGCTTAGGGTTGATTAGACGAAAGCCAGAGATTAGATATGAAAAATCACTAAATGATATTAAAAATTTAGCAAAAATTCAGTTAGCTATTTTGGAAAGCGTAAGTGGACTTTTAGCTAATGGAGGCGAATTGGTTTACTCAACTTGTACCATCAGCTATGAAGAAGATGAAGGAGTAGTTAAGCAATTTCTAAAATTGCATCCCGATTTTGAGTTGATACCAGTTCAAGTAGGAAAGCTTCCTAAGCAAGAAATGGTGCGTATTTTTCCAAGTAGTGACGGCAGTGACGGATTTTTTATTGCAAAATTAAAAAAACGAGGGTAAATAATTTTGATTAAAACAGCATTTGCTTCAAGTATTGGTAGAGTCCGAGAAACTAATCAGGACTTTGTAAAGGTATTTAAAAATCAAAATAATATTATTATGGGGATCGTTTGTGACGGTATGGGTGGCCATCAAGGAGGAGATGTTGCCTCAACGATGGCAGTTAGTCATCTGGGTCATAATTTTGAAAAGACAGATTTTACTGATCCTGACTTAGCTCAAAAATGGTTAACTGTACAATTAAGATTAGAAAATGAAACTATCTTGAATACAGCCGATCGTTTTTCTGATCTAAATGGAATGGGCACCACAATAGTTTTAGCAATTGCTTTTACTGAAAAGATCTTAATTGCCCATCTGGGTGACTCACGTTGTTATCTCTATGGGGGTAATGAATTTAAGCAAATTACTGAGGATCATTCTTTAGTTCATGAATTAGTTAAAATGGGTCAAATTACTGAGCAACAGGCTCGAAATCATCCTCAAAAAAATATTATTACTGAAACTTTAGGGGTCTCAAGTACTGTGAATCCAGAATTTGATATTCTTGAAGTGCATGCCGGTGATATCTTTCTGCTTTGTACCGATGGATTAACAAATTCGTTAACTGATCCTCAAATTCAACAAATCCTTGCCACTAAAAATTTAAGTTTAAAAGAGCGTTGTAATAAACTTATTAATGAAGCTAATCGTTTAGGTGGTGGAGATAATATTACTGTTTGTTTGCTTGCCTATGTAGAAAAGGATGGTGACAAATAGCAATGGAGAAAGGCCATTTGCTTGGTGGTCGCTATAAGATTATCTCTGTTTTAGGCGAAGGCGGGATGGCTAATGTTTATTTAGCTGAAGACATTATTCTGCAAAGAAAAGTTGCAGTTAAAGTTTTGCGACTAGATTTGCAAAAGGATCCTCAAACTATTCAACGTTTCCAAAGAGAGGCACTTTCTACTAGTGAATTAAGTCATCCGCATATTGTTTCGATTCTTGACGTAGGAACAGACGGAAATTGTCATTATTTAGTAATGGATTATGTGGATGGATCTGATTTGGAAGAATATATCCAACATAATAATCCAATTCCTTTGCCTAAAGTAATTGATATCATGGATCAAATATTAAGTGCTGTTGCATTGGCGCATAAGCACAATGTGATCCATCGCGACTTAAAACCACAAAACATTTTAATGGATAAAAAAGGCAATATTAAAATTGTGGATTTTGGTATTGCAATTGCTTTAAATCAAAGTACGATGACGCAAACCAATACTGCAATGGGATCAGTGCATTATATGTCACCTGAACAAGCCCGAGGCAGTATGGCAACAAAACAATCGGATATCTATTCTTTAGGAATAATTCTTTACAAATTATTGACTGGTACAGTTCCTTTTACTGGAGAAAATGCTGTTGCAGTTGCTCTAAAGCATTTTCAAGAAAAAACACCATCTTTAAGGGATAAAAATCCTAACGTTCCCCAAGCTTTAGAAAATGTTGTTTTTAAAGCTACAGCAAAAGATCCACGAGATCGGTATAAATCCGCTTTAGAAATGAAAGCAGACTTGGATACGTGTCTTGATCCAAAACGTAAGGATGAGCCAATTTTCAAGCCCGAGCATGATCCGTCTACTGATGAAACGATTGTTGTTCCTCCTCTTGAAGGAAGCGTTCATAATAAAGATCATGAAGTGCAAGCAAAGGAAGAACCTAAAGAAGAAAAAAAGAGTCTGTTTAAAAATCTTAAAGGTCATACATGGTGGTGGCTAGGAGCTATAATTGCATTTTGTGTAATTATGGTAATTCTATTCTTTGCTCTTGGTAGAAAAGATATGGTAGATATTCCTAATCTTAATAGGATGAGCCAAAACCAAGCCAAGAAGTCTCTCCAATCATCTAATTTAAAAATTGGAAAGATTACTTATGAATATTCTGACAGTGTTCCAAAAGGAGAAGTAATTAGAACAGACCCTCCGATTGGATCTCAGATAAAGGATGGAGAAAAAGTTAACTTAGTTTTATCGCGAGGTAGTCATCTTGTTGAAATGCCAAATTTAATTGGAGAGTCTTATCCTCTTGCGCGGAAACAGCTAGTTAAACTTGGCTTTACTGTTACTAAAACTGAAGAATACTCTCCTAGTCCTAAAAACCAGGTTAATGCTCAAGATATTGAACCAGGACAGGAAGTAAATCCTAATAAATCAACAGTAACTTTGTTGGTTTCGAAGGGGCCTAGTTCGGCGAGTAGTACCAGATCTAGACGAAATACAATAAAATTAAGAGATATCGTGGGATATTCATTGAAAGGTGCCCGAGATTACGCACGGGAACATCATTTATCACTTAAAGTTGAAGAAGAAGACTCAGATGATAAAAATGATGGTACGGTTTTACGCCAATCGCCAGAATCGGGTACTGATATGAATTCTGGGGATACGTTAACTATAGTAGTAGCAAAAGCTAAGAAAAACAATTCTACTGATACTTCAAGCAGTTCAACTACTACCACTACTGTTACAAAATCTTATACTATTAATTATCCAGGAAGTGCTGATCAAAGCGGATCAGAAAAAACGCCAGATCATATTCAGGTATATGTTTCTGATGATGGCCATTCGATTAATAATATTTACAAAGATATGAATATTACTTCTGAACAAACTTTTACCATTCCGTTTAAGTTAAGCAAAAAAAATGGACATATAAAGATATTGCGAAATGGTGAAACGATTTTAGATGAGGACGTTAATAAATAATGAAAAAAGCAGAAGGAACGATTATTAGTGCTATTTCAGGCTACTATGATGTCGAAATTGATAATAAAGTAGTTAGAACGAGAGCCCGAGGAGTTTTTAGAGATCGTAAACAAAAGCCACTGGTAGGAGATAGAGTAGTAGTTCAACTAGATGATCAGGGGATGAACTATTTAATTGAAATATTGCCACGTCTTAATGAGATAGGTCGGCCAGCGGTAGCAAATGTGTCGAGAGTATTGTTAGTAATTTCTGCTGTTGAGCCCGATTTTTCACTTGAATTATTAGATAGATACTTAACCTTTTTTGCTTGGAAAAATGTTGGCGTAGTTATTTATTTGTCAAAATCTGACATTACTCCTTCTGAAAAATTGCAAGATATTCAAACTGAGTTAGAATACTACCAAAGAATTGGTTATCCTGTTTTTGAAGATGCAGAAAAACTGGAGAATGAGCTTCCAAAAATGATCGATAAAGATCAGATTTGGACCTTAGCTGGGCAATCAGGTGCTGGCAAGTCAACATTATTGAATAAGCTGGAGAGTGAAGCAAAGCAGGCAACAGGAGCAATTTCAACTGCTTTAAATCGTGGAAAACATACCACAAGACAAGTAACACTATTTAAATACGGCTCTGGCTTTATTGCTGATACTCCTGGTTTTTCAGCTATTGATCTCTTTAAGATCAAAGTTGATGATCTAAGAAATTACTTTTATGATTTAAAAGAAGCAAGTGCAAACTGCAAATTTAGAGGTTGTCAACATATTAAAGAGCCTGGTTGTGAGGTTAAAAAACTTGTAGAAGAGGGTAAAATAGCGCGCAGTCGTTATGAATCTTATTTAAAAATTAGACAAGAAATTTCTGACAATAGAATGCCAGAGTATTTAAAGAAATAGGTGAAACTATGATAGCACCATCAATTTTGAATGCAGATAATATGCATCTAAGTCGTGATATTAAAGCCGCTATTGAAAGTGGCATAGATAGATTCCATATTGATATTATGGATGGGCACTTTGTACCTAATTTGTCATATGGACCAGAATTGGTAAAAGACTTTAAGCGTTCTTTTCCGTTAACAGATGCTGAAATTCATTTAATGAGTAATGACTTAGAAACAACATTGCCTCTCTTCGTAGAAGCTGGATGTGATCTTTTAGAATTTCATTATGAAGCAACGGATAATCCAGAATATTGGATAAAATATTTAAAAGATCATAATGTTAGATGTGGAATAGCCATTAATCCGTCTACACCAGTACAAAAATTGCAGCCATTTTTAAAAGAATTAGATCAAGTGCTTTTGATGACAGTGAAACCTGGATTTGGTGGGCAAAAGTTTGAAGAAGAGTCAGTTGAACGTTTAGTTGAACTTAAGAATATGATTGAAGCTGAGAATTTAAGTGTTCCCATTGAAGTTGATGGTGGAATTGAGCCTAAGACTTTAAAGCTTACTAGAGACGCAGGAGCCACAATTTTTGTAGCTGGTTCTTACATTTTTAAAAATGGAAGTATTGAAGATCAAGTTATGAAATTGAAAAAAGAAGACAAATGAGAGCAATTGCATTATTAGGTGGTCCAAAAGAAGAATGGCCACATAATTTAGCCACTGAAATTAAAGAAGCAAGTAAAAAAGGCGCCCTAATTATGGCTAGTGATCGGGGCAGCCTTTTTTTATTAGAGTTAGGGATAGTACCTGACGTTGCCTTAGGAGATTATGATTCATTGACTTTTGATGAAAGAGAAATCGTTGAAAGTAAAGTTAAGGATATGCGTTATTCGAATCCAATCAAAGATTTTACGGATTCTGAAATGTTGTTTTATGCCGCATTTATCGATTATGGAGTTGACAGTTTAACGGTATATGGAGCAACAGGAGGAAGAATAGATCATTTTTTTGTTAATATGTATGCTATGCTGAAAGCTCCATTTGATAGATTTAAAGAAAAAATTAAATTTATTGATAAGCAAAATATTATCCGCTTTTTTGGAAAAGGGAAGCACATACTTCCTTATGAAGCTGATTATAAATATTTAGGAATCGGAACTTTAACAGGAGCTAAAAATTTTAGTATTAAAAATGCGAGATATGATTTACAGCCCATTGATTTATCCGTACCGACAGTTTATTCATCCAATGAATATTTGAATAGGCAAGCAATAGAGATTTCGTGTGAGTCTGGGACATTAATCGTAATCAATAGTCGAGATAAAAAATAAAAGGGATCAAGAAATATTTCTTGATCCCTTTTATTTTTACTTCTTAATTAGACACGTTTAACCTTACCGGATTTCAAAGCGCGAGCGGATACCCAAACACGCTTTGGCTTACCGTCAACAAGGATGCGAACTTTTTGAAGGTTTGGCTTCCATGAACGCCGCACGGAGTTCAAAGCCTTTGAACGCTTGTTACCAAAGACCGTCTTGCGGCCAGTAATAATGTCTTTTGCCATTTGTGCTAAACCCTCCTTTATGTTGTTGTAGTACTTATTTAATTTATCACAGCTTTTAGAATTGTGCAATATTGTCTTTCTATTTTCTTGAAACTAACATTGTTGATATAAAAGCCTGCTGTGTTAAAATAAATTGAGAAAAAATTGTTCTTCGTTAATGGAGGAATACGATGGCTGTTAAAATTAAAACAAAATATGGCTTAATTGATATTTCAAATAGTGTAATTGCTACTGTCGTAGGCGGAGCAGCTACTTCTAACTATGGTGTAGTTGGAATGGCTTCAAAGAACGCTTTACGGGATGGAGCTTATACTATTTTAAACCGTGAAAATTATCGTCGCGGTGTTGTAATTAAAACTAATGATAATCAAATCGTCGTTGATGTATATATTATTGTGGGTTATGGTCTAAAAATTTCGGAAGTAAGTCACAATGTCCAAGATAGTGTAAAATACAATCTTGAAAATCTTTTAGGCATTAAGACTAAGTCGGTTAACGTTATTGTTCAAGGCGTAAAGATTTTAGACGATTAATGCATTCTGGAGGAGTTAATTGTGGTTTTAACTGAAATTAATAGTGATCAATTCAGAGATATGGTTCGTGCAGCAACTCATCGCATGGGCAAGAATGCTGAATTTGTAAATAAATTAAATGTTTTCCCAGTACCTGATGGTGATACTGGAACTAATATGAATTTAACCATTGAAAGCGGCGCAAAAGCTGTTAATGAGAATCTTAGTGAATCTGTTGGCGACCTAACTGAAAGTCTTTCAAAGGGTATGTTGATGGGAGCTCGTGGTAACAGTGGAGTTATAACTTCTCAATTATTTAGAGGCTTTTATAAAGCTACTGAAGGAAAAGATACGTTAACTTCTCAAGATTTAGCTAATGCTTTTGCAAATGGTGTTACAACTGCATATAAAGCAGTTATGAAACCTGTTGAAGGAACTATTTTAACTGTTGCTCGTGTTGCAGCTGAAGAAGGTAAAAACAAGGCAAACGAAACTGATGATGTCAGCGAAGTAATGAAAGCGGTAGTTGATGGAGCTAAAAAGGCTTTGAAGACTACGCCAGATTTATTACCAGTTTTAAAGCAAGTTGGAGTAGTAGACTCAGGTGGTCAGGGATTGGTATTTATCTACCAAGGCTTTTTAGAGGGAGTTCTTGGCGAAAAGGATAATGATGATTACCAACTAGATGAAGGTGAAATGGATGAGTTAATTAATGCAGCTCACCACCAAGCTGAATCTGCTCAAGTTCAATTGTCAACTAGTGATATTAAGAATGGTTACTGTACCGAAATTATGGTTGACCTAACTGCTGATGTTCCAAATAAAGAAGAATTCAATCTTGAACAATTTAGAGAACATCTATCTAACTTAGGTGATTCACTTTTAGCTGTTTCAGATGGTGAAGTGGCTAAAGTTCACGTTCATACAGAACATCCAGGAGATGTCTTTACATACGGTCAAAAATTTGGACAACTAGGTAAAATTAAGATCGATAATATGCGGATTCAACATGAAACTATCTTAGAAAATAACGAAGAACAAGAAGAAAGTGTTGATTTTGCAGTTATTGCAGTTGCTTCAGGTCATGGAATCCGTGAATTGTTTAAGAGTGAGGGCGTAAATAGAATTATTTCTGGTGGACAAACTATGAATCCATCAACTAAGGATATTATGGACGCCATTACTAAATCTGGTGCTAAAAAGGCCATTATTTTACCAAATAACGGTAATATTATCATGGCTGCTAAGCAAGCTGCTGAAGTTAGTGAAATTCCGGTTGGAATCGTGCCAACAAAGACAATTTCTCAAGGATTAACTGCAATGCTTTCCTTTGATCCAGATGCTTCAGTAGAGGAAAATGTTGAAGCAATGTCTGAAGACCTAAATACGGTTAAATCTGGTGAAGTCACTAAAGCAATCCGTGACACTAAGATTGATGATATTGAAGTTAAAAAGGATGACTACCTGGGAATTGTTGATGGAACCATTAAGGTTGATAACCCAGATTTGATTGATACAACAGTTTCAATGATTGAAAAGATGTTAGATGAAGATAGTGAAATTATCACTATTATGTATGGTAGTGATGCTACCAGAGCAGAAGCTGACGAAGTAGTTAAAAAACTTAAAGCTACTCATGATGATTTAGAATTTGAAGTTCATGATGGTGGCCAGCCAGTTTACTACTTCTTAGTATCCGTGGAATAAAATATGAATAATAAGCAGAGTAAGTTATTTGAACCAGTAACTGAGTTAAAGGGTGTAGGGGGAAAGACAGCTACAGCTTTGGCCAGTCTTGGCATTAATACAATTTATGATTTACTATTTTATTTTCCTTTTAGATATGATGATTTAGAGACAATTCCTCTTGATCAAATTGAAGATGGGCAGAAAGTCTTATTAAAGGGAATGGTGGTAACAGATCCATTTGTTAGCCGATTTGGTTATCGAAAAACAAGGCTCAGCTTTAAAATGAAAATTGATCATGACATTATCATGGTCAATTTTTTTAATCAGCCCTGGTTAAAGGATAAAGTGGAATCAGGTAAGGAAGTTGCAGTATATGGGAAGTACCAAGTAGCGCGGCAGTCATTAAGTGGCTTTAAATTAGTAGCTGAAAAGAAAGATTCAGGTTTTGCTCCTATTTATTCTGTCAATCGTCATTTGAAGCAAAATAAGCTGCAAAAGTTAATTGATCTTGCTTTAGAGGAAGCTATAAATGAAGTTGGAGAAACAATCCCAGCTTCTATAAGAGAAAAATATCGCTTGCTTTCTGATCGCGTTTTGGTAGAAAAAATGCATCATCCAAAAAATGGAAATGAGGCAAAGATAGCACGCCGAAGTGCTATTTTTAGAGAATTTTTTCTTTTTCAAATGCAACTTGCTCAACTTCTTTCCCAAAGAAATGAAGATGCACCTGGAGTAGAAAAGAAATATGATTTAGCTGCTGTCAAAGAATTAATTGAAGAAATTCCATTTGAGTTATCTGATGATCAAAAAAAAGTGGTGAATGAAATCTTTGCTGATCTTCATTCTAAAAGACAAATGCGAAGATTACTGCAGGGAGATGTGGGTAGTGGTAAAACCGTAGTAGCGGTTTTTGCAATTTATGCAGCTGTTACTGCAGGCTATCAGGCTGCTTTAATGGTTCCAACAGAAATTTTAGCTCAGCAGCATTTTGCTAAGATAGATGAATTACTGAAGCCTTTAGGTGTTCGAGTTGCCTTATTGACAGGAGACACTAAGGAGTTAGAAAAGAAAGAAATTTATCGTGAATTAGCTGATGGAACAATCAATGTTGTAATTGGAACTCATGCATTAATCCAAAAAGATGTTCATTTTAAAGATCTAGGCCTCGTTATAATTGATGAGCAACACAGATTTGGAGTAAACCAAAGAAATACGTTGATTAAAAAAGGTGAGGCACCTGATATACTGGCAATGACTGCAACTCCAATTCCTCGTACATTGGCATTAACTGTATATGGAGATATGGCGGTTTCTGAAATTAGACACTTGCCAAAAGGGAGAAAGCCAGTAGTTTCCTCGTGGGCAACTTCCAGCAAATTAAGAGAGGTTCTTGATTTGATGCGTTCACAGTTAGATAAAGGTTTTCAAATTTATGTTGTAACTCCTTTAATTAGTGAATCAGAAAAAAGTGACTTAAAAAACGCTGAGGATTTACAAGCAAAAATTGCTCATTACTTTAAAGATGAAAATGTTGTTTTGCTTCATGGCCAGATGAAAGGCGATCAGAAAAATGAAATTATGGATAGCTTTGCTGCGGGCAAGATTAATATTTTAGTTACTACAAGTGTAATTGAAGTTGGTGTCGATGTTCCGAATGCAAATATGATGGTGATCTTTAATGCTGATCGCTTTGGCTTAAGTCAATTGCATCAGTTGCGAGGAAGAATTGGCCGGGGGCAGACACAAAGTTTTTGTGTGTTTGTGAGTGATCCAAAAACAGAAATTGGTCAGAAACGAATGAACATTATTACTTCTACCAGTAATGGTTTTAAACTAGCAGAAGAAGATTTAAAACTACGTGGCGAAGGGGATGTTTTTGGAAAGGCTCAATCTGGTTTACCTCAGTTTCAAGTTGGGGATGTAGTAAATGACTATAATGCCTTGGTGACTGCTCAAAAGGAAGCGCGTAACCTAATTAAGTCTGACCCAGCTTTGGCTAATCCAGAAAATAAATTTTTACAAGAAGTGCTAAAATATAAGAAAGATTTGAATAATAATTAGAAATAACCGGAGTGAATATGAAAACAATTGCAATTGATGCCATGGGAGGAGAAAATGCTCCTAAGGCTATTGTTGATGCCGTATTAAAAGCAAAGCCGAAATTAAAAGATACAAAATTTGTTTTATTTGGGGATGAAGAAAAGATTAATAAACTAATTCCCCTTGAGCAAAAAGATAGAATTGACGTTATTGCAACTAGTGAAGTTATTGTTGATAGTGACGAGCCAGTAAAAGCAATTAGACGTAAGAAGAATTCTTCAATGGTTGTTGGTGCTAACTATGTAAAGTCGGGAAAAGCAGACGCCTTATTTTCACTAGGAAATACTGGAGCACTCCTAGCTTGCGGGATTTTTATTATTGGCCGAATTAAAGGTGTAGAACGTCCGGCTTTAATGCCAACTCTTCCCAGTGCTAAAAGTGAAGATGGCTTTAATATTATTGATGTTGGCGCAAATGCACAAAGTAAGCCTGAATATTTAGTACAATGGGCACAAATGGCTAACTTTTATGCTCAAAAAATTAGAAATATTAAAAATCCAACCGTGGCTTTATTAAATAATGGTGCAGAAGATGATAAAGGAGATCCCCTTCACCAAGAAGCTTATAAGCTTCTTAAAGCAACTAATCTTAACTTCATTGGTAATGTTGAAGGAAATGATTTAATGGAAGGTAAAGCCGATGTAATTGTAACAGATGGTTTTACTGGAAACGCCACTCTTAAGGCAATAGAAGGAACTGCAAGCGTAATTTTACGCCTGCTTAAGGATTCGTTACTAAATAATGGTTTGCGTCCTAAGGTGGGAGCTTTATTAGCAAAGCCAGGACTTACTGCATTAAAGAAAAGATTTGATACGGCGAGATATGGGGGAGCAGTTTTACTTGGTGTAAATGCACCTGTTGTAAAGACGCATGGTAGATCGAATATCCGTCCTATTTACTACACTTTATTACAAATTGATAAGATGTTGAGTCAAGATTTGGTTGGCGAATATAAAAAATACTTTAGTGAATCTCGCTAGACTTTAATATAAAAATGCCTTAGAATTAAACTAAACTTTTTTGGAGGTTAAAAAAATGACCGAAGAGGAAATTTTTAATAAAATTGCTGATATGATTTCAGAACGCTTTAGTATTGATCGTGATAAGATCACTAAAGATTTAAATTTTCAGAATGATTTAGATGCAGATTCAATTGATTTCGTTGAGTTAGTAATGGATCTAGAAGATACATTTGGAGCAGAGATTCCAGATGATGATGCAGAAAAATTACAAACTGTTGGAGAAGCAGTAGAATATATTAAGAGTCACCAAAATTAAAATTTTAATCATTG
>DBFNNF010000032.1:0-6832 GCA_048407585.1 Lactobacillus johnsonii
TATGCTTATATTAAAGAGGAAATGAAGCAAATGGTTGATATTTGTCATAAATATCATGTGCCATGTAAAGTGATTTTTGAAAATTGTTACCTAACCAGGGAAGAAATCAAAAAATTAGCAGAAATTGCAAAGGAAATTAAACCTGATTTTATTAAAACGTCTACAGGCTTTGGCCCATCTGGAGCAAAAGTTGAAGATGTAAAATTGATGAAGTCAATCGTTGGAGATGACGTAATGGTCAAAGCAGCTGGCGGTATTAGAAATAGTGACGATTTCTTAGCAATGGTAAGAGCCGGTGCAGACCGTATTGGCTGTAGTGCTGGTGTTAAAATAATTGAAGCTCTTAAACAACGGATGCAAGATGACAACGTAACTACAATTGAGATTAATAGATAAATGGCTGAAGCAAAATATAAAAAAATTGAAACTATTTTAAAACAAAGAATTATCGATCAAACCTATCCTCTGAATAGTTTATTGCCAAAAGAAATTGAACTAGCGGCAGAATTCAATACAAGTCGCCCTACAATTAACCATGCAATTCATAATCTGGTTCAACAGGGATTCTTAGAGCAACGCAAGCGATTAGGTACTATTGTTAAAAGAAACAAGATTGCACAAGAATTTACTCATGTAATACAAAGTTACAATCAAGAAATGGATGATAAGGGATTAAAAGCAAGAACTAAAGTGATCTCTTTTGAGAAAATTGATTCTACTTCAGAAATACAAAGTGCCTTAAACTTATCTCCTTCTGACTCAGTCTTTAAATTAGTTAGACTAAGATATGTAGATACGGCTCCAATTGTTGAAGTGACCACTTATATCCCTGCTAAGCTTGTTCCAGATCTAAATAAAATAGATTTTTCACAAGCATCCCTATATGATGAACTTAAGAAAAGAAATTTACCCGTCACCCATGTCACAAGAAAATTAGAAGTTAAACAAGCTTCTTCAACTATATCTAAAACTTTAAAAATTAAGGAAAATGATCCTGTTTTTTACTTTCATAGTTATGGATCTACAAAAAAGGATCAAAAAATAGAATACTCAATTGCCACTTACCGTGGAGATTTGAACTCTTTTATTATTGATCTCAATATTAACTAAAAAGGATTGATTAGATCTTTTACTTTACTGCAAAAGTCTAGTCAATCCTTTTATCATATTTCAAAATATTTAATTAAAGTAACTTTTCATAAGCATCTTCATATTTAGGAATATCACCAGCACCCATAAATACTACAACTGCATTCTTGTGCTTAGTTAAGTCAGCGATATTGTCTAAATCAATTACTTCTGAACCAGGAATATTATTTACTAAATCTTCACTTGAAATATTTCCACTTGCTTCACGCGCAGAAGCATAGATCGGGGTAACATATGCCTTATCTACATCCCGTAATATTTCTTCGAAATCTTTTTGATATTTCTTAGTTCTTGAGAAAGTATGTGGTTGAAAAACTACTACGAGTTCTTTATCTGGGAACTTTTGGCGGGCAGCTTGAATAGTTGCACGCATTTCTGTTGGGTGGTGAGCATAATCATCAATTACGGAAACATCCCCAAAATCTTTTTCGGCAAAACGTCTTTTTGCACCCTTGAAAGTAAGTAGACCTTCCTTAATATCATCCATTGGAACTTTTTCAGTATAAGCAACTGCAATTACAGCAGTAGTGTTTAAAATACTGTGATCACCAAATAAGTGAATTTCAAAACGGCCAAGGTCTTTTCCATGTGCTAAAACATTAAATTTAGAGCCAGTAGTTGTCTTTTCAATATTAACTGCTTGAAAATCATCAGTGTCCTTGAAGCCATAAGTATACTTAGGAATATTAGTCTTTAAACTTTGCAAACGCTTGTCATCTCCCCAAACAAAGAGAGCCTTCTTAGTTTGATCAGCCGCAGTTTGGAAAGCACTAGTGTAATCATCTTGATCTTTAAAGTAATCAGGGTGATCAAAGTCAATGTTAGTCATAATTTGGTAATCTGGATGATATGCCAAGAAGTGACGACGGTATTCATCAGCTTCATAAACAAAGAAACGTGAACCCTCTACTCCTTTACCGCGACCATCACCAATTAAGTATGACGTAGGAGCTACTTCACCTAAAACATGGGCTAAGAGACTAGTGGTTGAGGTTTTGCCGTGAGTACCGGATACACCAATTGAAGTATGCATCTGTACAATTTCTTCAACCGTATCAGGATAGCTTTGCCATTCAACATTTTTGTCTAAACAGGCTGCTACTTCAGGATTATCTTGTTTAAAAGCATTCCCTTTAACAATTACTTGTTCTGTATTGCTCTTAATATTTGCCGGATTAAAATTTTTTACTTCAATACCAGCTTTTTCAAGAGGTACCTGAGTAAACGTATATTTTTCAATATCTGAACCTGCAACGTTATAACCTAGGTCATGTAAAACTAGAGCTAGGGATGCCATACCGGTTCCTTTAATACCAATGAACCAAATTTGTTTGTTTTTGTCTAACATATTATTAATATCTCCATCGTTTATGCCAAAATATTCGCTTTAATTCTACCATTTTTAGCACAAAAAAAGAACATAACACAACGTTATGTTCTAATTAGAAAGTAGTTAGCTCATCCTTACTCCCTACTTTCTTTATATTTATTAATCTGTAATAAATTATTTATCAAACCCTAAAATATTAAGTAGTCTCAGATCATCAATCCACGCCATCAGCATTCTTATGTAGGTGACAACCCAAAATGGTAATCATCGAAAAAACTTCTCATATCCTTTATACTCGGCCGATAAGTGAGGCTATACCCCCCCCCCAGAATTTCTGGAGGATCGGCTAGTATCGGGTACACATTGCACTTCATCATTACTATCTTGCTCCATTATTTTATTCACCATATATATCAAATAAAAAAACATTATTCTTACAGTTTTACTATATCACTTATGATGATTAAATAACATAATAAAGATAGGTATTATTCATAATTTTCTGTTTATAGGTTAATAGCTTCAATTTATTAACACAATAGATAATTCTTTTTCTGTTATATGGCTTATCAAAAGAAGTTTAAAATTACACCAGCTTAACTTTAACCTAATAGCTTAGTACCATGAACCTGTTTTATTTTTATTTGTTCAACAATCTTATTTACATTTGCCTTAGTAATTCCGCCACCAGGCAAAATTTCTATCTTATTTTTTGCCTGTTTGACTACTTCCTTTAAATGGTCAATCGTATTGGAGATTGGTTGATTTAATGGTCCACCATGAGTAAGAATACGCTTAACTTTATTTTTGGATAACCAATCAATGGCTTCTTTTTGTTCCACATTTGTTAATTCATCAAAAGCCATGTGCATTACAACTTCTAAGTCTCCAGCATGCGCTACTGAAAGCAATCTATTCATTGCCCTCTTATCTAAATGCTTTTCCCTAGTTAAACACCCGAAAGTAACTCCATCGACACCTAGTAAGCTGCATATTTGGACATCATTAATCATTACCTCTAGTTCATCCTCATTATAGACAAAATTTCCACCACGAGGTCTAATCATCACAACTACAGGAACGTCATGTTTATGTGCATACTCAACCGTCTTTTTAATTACACCAAACGAAGGTGTCGTCCCACCTACAGATAAATCATTATTTAGTTCTATTCGATCAGCACCTCGTTCAATCATCAAAGGTACATTAGTAAAATTTTCAACACATACTTCTTTAATCAAAATTTATGTTTTTCTCCAATCTAAGATTGCTTTTACTCTATAACTTACAACAAAACCCGAAATTCAGTTGAATTCCGGGTTTTATAATCGTTATTAATTAAGAGTATTCTTTTAAAGGCTAATTTGACTGCTAGCTAATAATTCATCACACTTAGTTGGTTCAAATTCATCGCCGGCCTTAAAGTCGTCAGGAACAACCATAATACCTCGTTTTTGAGGAGCATGTGCTAAGCCTAATTCGCGTGCTGAACAAATCATACCGTATGAATCAACACCACGAAGTGCACCTGGCCAAATTTGTTGACCATTTGGCATTAAAGTACCAGGAAGTGCCACAACTACCATTTGGCCTTGAGCAATATTTGGAGCACCACAAACAATTTGATGTTCTTCACCATTACCCACATCAACAGTAGTTACATGTAAGTGATCTGAATCTGGGTGTGCTTCACAAGTCTTAACGTAACCATAAACAAGAGTTGGTTTGCCAATTTCTAGCTTAGTATCAAAACCAGCTTCAGCAATTTTCTTGTTTAAAGCATCAACTAATTCTTGTGTTGGTTTAACTTCACCATTTGGCAACTTATCGTAGTCTAAAAAGCTACTTACGTTAAAGAAATTAAATCCAATAACTTCTCCATCCTCATTTTCAACTCTTGTAACTTGATCTTTTTCTGTGAATTTACTACGACCTTTATCTTGGTCTAAAATCACAATTAAAGTATCAGGGTAACTTGTTTTATTGGTAGAAATAATCATTTCTAGTAAATTTCCTTTCCTAGACTATTTGAGAGAGTTAAGGAAGTTTTCTACTTCTTCTTTAGTCTTTCTGTCCTTATTTACTAGTCTACCAATTTCTTTGCCATCTTGGTAGACAACAAAGCTAGGAATTCCAAAGATATTTAATTCTTTGGCTACATCAATTGATCCATCACGGTCAATCTTATAGAATTTTGCATCAGGATTATCTTTTTCAATTTGTGGTAAAAATGGGTCTAAGAAGCGGCAATCTGGGCACCATGTAGCTGAAAATAGTAATACTACTTTTCCATTTTTGGTAATTTCTTTTAACTTCTCAGGAGTTAATTCTTTAATTTCTTCCATTTATCTCACCTTTTCTTACTTTTTATAAGTTATAATTATTTTACATCCTTTTATTTCAAAAATCTAGTCCCAGATCTTTTAGCTTAGCTTAAAAACGATCTACAATAAAAATATAGAAAGAAGGTATTAAAATAATGGTTGATACGAATAAGGAATTACTCCATGCCGGTTATCGATTACACTTAGTTTTTGACGAAATGGTTCAAGATATTAGAAAAGATCCTGATAATTGGATTATGATTATTGAAAAAAATATTGACCAAATTTCCTCATTAATTTCTGCATATCATAAAATCGCAGCTACAATTACTACCAATACTCGGAAAAATGGGCTACCTGCCCACTTAAAATCAGCTTCAGATGATACCTTAAAAGTGATGGACGGCTTTAATGATGAGATTCTTACTTTTGATAATTTCGTCGATAACAGTGACCATATCAAGGCCTTTACTAAATTTTTTAGGGCAGTAAATTATACAAACGAATTACTTCTAGAATTAAAATTACAAAGTAAATAATTAGACTAAAAAAGTGCCTAGGATTAAATTTTCCTAGACACTTTTTTGTCTTTTCAAAATATTCTTATCAATTTATTTTACAAAATGTGCATGCAAGCAGTAAATTGGGTTACCCTTGGCTGCAAATTTATGTTCATATTCAGTCTCGACATTTCTTTCAAAAATTTCATCATCTGCGTGATGTAAATCTAGACTTACATAATCAAATTTCATTCCATAATTGTTCAGACTTACTAAACTGTATTCAAATAATCCTCGATTATCTGTCTTAAATTCTAAATGTCCCTCTGGATTTAAAATTTGACGATACTTATCTAAAAAGCTCTTATAAGTTAATCTACGCTTTTCATGACGTGTCTTTGGCCAAGGATCAGAAAAGTTTAGATAAACAATATCTACACTATTTTCTGGTAAATACATTGCAATATTAGCAGCGTCAGCACACATTAATTGCAAGTTATCAATCTTTTCTTCAAGCTTAGTTCTTAAAATCATCCCTGCAGCTGTTGTTTGAAGTTCTACCCCAATAAAATTCATCTCAGGATGTTCTTTAGCTAAAGTAGTAATAAATTGACCCTTTCCTGAACCAATTTCAATTGCTAAAGGCTTAGAAAAGTCCTCGAATCTTTCTTCCCAGTTAATTTTCTTATCTGGATCCGGCTCGTTTAAAATTGCTTCTGGATGTTCAGCTACTAATTTTTGAGCCCAAGGTTTATTTCTTAATCTCATTTTTTCACAACCTAATATCTAACTTTTTTAAATAACTGTTCAATTTTACTTGGTAAATAAAAATATAGCAATAAAAATGTTAAGGCAAGCAAAGCAATAATTCCACCAAATGCTTCTAATTTTTGCGGAGAAAAGATTATTATTGCTAAACTAATTAATCCCCATTCAAGTAACATTCCCTTTTGAAGAACTTTTCGTAGAGCTTGTCCTCTAGAAGCAAAGGGAATTGGCATTACATGATACATCATATTATGCTCATATACTGTTCCTAACGGGATCAATTGATAAAGAGTTAAGAAAATTATCAAAGCACCGGTACCAATTGCCCAACCTGCGTCTTGTAAGCAGGCAATTAATAAAATTGCAAATAGAATCATTCTAATTAATAAATTACTATATTCCGGATCTCTCAATAATACTCTTTGGTAAATGAAAGTATTTGGCGTTTGATCTGTTGTTTTGATTAAGAAGTCTAAATATTTTCTTCTAGAAATTCGTACTTTCTTATCAGGTACATCAGTAAACATACTATAGAAATTATTTAGTAAATCTACTCTTCGTTCTTCATAATCTAATGCCTTATACCAGTCAAACATCTTTCCTTGTGGCAAATAGTCTACTCCAACCCACGCAGCAATTGCTACCGTAGTATAAATAATTGGATTAGGATACGGTCCTAAAAAAGAAAGATACAAGACTAAAAAGTTAATCCCTAAAAATAGCCACGTATTGTAATAATTATATTTATTAAAATAGAAACT
>DBFNNF010000033.1:0-9560 GCA_048407585.1 Lactobacillus johnsonii
TTAATTAGTACTACTCTATAACGAAAGAAATTGATAAGATTAGAATTGAAGTAAAAAAATAAATTGTCATTTAATTGTAAATAGAGGAAGAAATATATGGATGAAGAGCGACTAGTTAAAACAATTGCTAAGTATCGAAACTATCGTTTTATTCAGGTTTTACGACAAACCATGTTAATCCTGTTTCCGGTTATTTTAATTGGGGCTTTTAGTTGGACCTTAAGTAATTGTATTTTTAATTCAGATAGTTTAATCGGAAGACTAATTAACTTAAATAAATGGTTCCCACAATCATGGTTTTTGAGAACAATTCTCAATGATATTTATACAGTAACAACAGGCTTCTTAACACTTTATGCAACAGCTATTAGTGCTGATATTACTACAAAACTGTATAATCATCGAAATCTTTATGCACCCATTTTTGCTGCCGTATCTTATTTATTAATTTTTCACCATTCAGTTCGTGGAAATCAACAGGTAATTGAAATGCAGTATTATACTGCCTTTTGGTTTATTATTGGTGTTTTATTTGGATATGGTGTAGGACTGATATTTGCAAAATTTGGTAGTAAAAAGGATTTAAGAAAACATGTAAGACGGTATGACTTATTAGATGCTATTCGTGAAAATTCTAAAGCAATGGTCATTACTTTGTTGATTGCTTTATTTCTACATGTAGTATTTGCAGGGATTAGGACTGCGAACCTAGATACTCGAGCATATCAAGCAATAACATCATTCTTTAACCAACATAGTAATTATTGGCTAGCAATGTTAATGGCACTTATTACCACTTTAACTGGTTGGCTAGGATTTCCAGGATCATTGATATTTAATAATGCTGTGTTTAATAATGAGTCTTTAATTAATTTGAATCATGTTCTACAGAATAAAAGTTATGTTAACCTTCCATATCCTTTCACTCCATCAGGCTTTTTTAATGCCTTTGCAACAATTGGAGGAGTTGGATGTACACTAGCTTTGATTATTAGTATTCTGATTGTTAGTCATAGTAGGGGAGAGCAAAGAATTGTTATGTGGAGTACATTGCCGGCAATTTTTAATGCAAATTTACCTCTAATGCTGGGAATCCCGATTATTTTTAACCCAATTTTTATAATTCCTATCTTAGTGACACCTTTATTAAATATGTTTTTAGGTTCAGTTACGATTGGCTTAGGGTTACTTCCACCACTAGTTTATCCCGTTCCCGCAGGAACACCGGGACTTTTAACTCCACTAGTAGCTAGCGGAGGAAACTGGATGGGGATCTTAATTATAATAATACTGTTAGTAATAGATGTCTTAATCTATATTCCTTTTGTTAAAATTGCAGAAAGAGTAGAGTGGCAAGTACTGCTAGAAGGTGAACAAGAACATGAATAAAAAAATCAGGTATATTTTTATAGCAGTAATTTTTGCATTTATTTTAGTTCTAGCTATCCCAGCAACTAGTTGGAGTAAGAGTAATGCGAATGCTCTTCAAAAAAGATATGAATCGCCACTTTCTCCTATCATTATGATTCCAGGTTCAAGTGCTACGGTTAATAGGTTTGATACTTTAATTCGGAGAATTAATCAAATTGATCATAAGAATCATAGCTTGTTAAAGGTAAAAGTTTTTAATGATGGGCATATTACTTATGCTGGCTCAATTCGAGAAAGAGATACTCAACCCTTTATTGTTGTAGGATTTGAAAATAATCATGATGGCTACAGCAACATCAAAAAACAAGCGCGTATGTTTAATCAGGCCTTTAATCAGTTGACTCGTCGTTATAACTTTAATCATTTTAATGGAATTGGTCACTCAAATGGTGGGCTAATCTATACAGCCTTCCTTGAAAATTATTATAAAGGTCAAAATGTCCGAATTAATAAGTTAATGACAATTGGAACACCTTACAACTTTGCTGAAACAAGTAATCGGCAAACAGAAATGCTTCACGATTTTATTAAAAACCGTAATAGAATTCCAGATAATCTAATTATGTATTCAGTTGCTGGTACGCAAAATTATGTTGCAGATGGGTTGGTCCCTGTTTCTAGCGTTGAAGCTGGGAAGTATATCTATCAAGGTACAGCAAAAAGTTATACTCAAATAACTGTAACTGGAAGATTGGCCCAACATTCCGCTTTACCACAAAATAATGAAGTAATTGAATTGATCCAACGATATATTCTAAACCAGCGTCCACGGCAAAGAAATAATTCGGCTAATCGTTAGGAACAAAAAAGAACCTCTGGTCTCAGAGGTTCTTTTTTGGTTAAAAATCTATTATTTTCGAATAAATTTTTGATCACTGCTTGGAATACCATTCTCGTCAGAAATATAACGTTCTACACGCATATGAAGATCATACTTTTTACGTAGGTCGGCTAATTCTTGCATCATTGGTGAAGCATGGTGAGCGTCAAGAGATTCTTGATTTTTCCAGCTATCAATTAAAAGAATAGTTTCAGGATCATCTAATGGAATGAAATATTCATATTTTTCATTTCCTGGTTCTTTCCGAATACGGTCGGCTACACCGCTGCTTTCCATTTCTTCAGCAAATTTACGTGCACTTCCATTTTTACCAGTATAGTAAAGATTAACTGTTAATGACATATCTAATCCTCCTTAGTCATCCATAATTTTATATTCTTCAAAATATGATTTACCTTTTTTGATTTCTCCAGTTTCATAAAGAGAAATCTTGTGTTTGAGGCGGTTAATAGAACGATTGAGATTATATTTTTTCTCTTCTAATAGAGACAACTGTTCCCGTAATAATGCTTCGCGTGCTTCAAGGGTAGAATTGCCCTTTTCAAGCATTTGGGCATAGTCAATCAAGGCTTCAACAGTTACGCCAGAATGTCGCAAGCAAACAATCATTTCAATCCAGCCTTGCATCCCTTCAGTATAATAACGATTTCCGTTTTTCTTTCGTGGAACTTGGGGAATTAAGCCAATTCTTTCATAATAACGGAGTGTATCCGAACTGATATCATATTTTTTACTAACTTCGGTAATTGTTAAATCTGGCATAGTTGCTCCTTTTATTCGCGCATGTCTTGTTCCCAACTACCAATTGTATTAACACCAGCTTTATCAGCAACTGTTTCTAGTTTTTTCATTTCTGAAGCAGTTAGGGTAGTGGCTACTACTTTTGCGGCATCATCAACATGTTTAGCACTAGTTACTCCGATAATTGGTAAAACACCTTTGGTAACTGCCCAACTCATCGCTGTTTGTGCAATAGTTAAATCATGAGTTTCACCAATTTCTTTTAAAGTATTAATCAAATCAGTTAATTCAGGTAATTTTGAATTGTAAATTTGTGCGCGTGCACTACCTGCAGGGAAGGGATGATCTACATCGTATTTTCCAGTTAAAGCACCTTGTTCCAAAATCATGTAAGCAAAGAACTGCATGTCATTTTCTTTGCAGTAGTCCAAAATTCCCGCTTGCTCGGAAGTACGATCTAATAAACTTAAGTGGTTTTGAACTGCATCTAGTTTATAGCCCGCTTCACCTAAAATCTCTTGAACACGTTTAATTTCACTTAAAGTATGGTTAGAAACACCAACATGCTTAATTTTACCTGACTTAAGTAAAGGAATAATTTGTGGAGTCCATTTCTCAACATCAGCATCATTATGAATCCAGTAATAATCAACATAATCAGTCTTTAATCTCTTTAAACTGCCTTCAAGCATATCTTCCATTGCATGAGAAGTATCATCAGCAAGTTGTGGGGTAAATTTTGTTGAAATAAATACATCTTCACGAGGAGTGTTTGACATTAAATTACCTAAAATGGTTTCTGAAGCTCCATGACCATAGGCAAAAGCAGTATCCCAGAAATTTAATCCTTTAGTCATTGCTTCATCATAAACAGGCTTAAAGTGGTCTTCATCATAATGGTTACCAAAGTAACTGCCATTATCACCCCAAGCCCAAGTTCCTAAAACAATTTTTGCTTCTTTAGTCATTTTACATGTCCTTTCACTTATAATTTGTTTTTACACAAATATCTTACTACTTGGAGTTCACTTCAAGCCAACTAATACTGTTTTTATATTTGACTTCGCTTTATCAGCAATTAAAAATTTTTTATGGAGTACATAAATTTTAATCAAGAAAAAAGTGTTTACCATCAAGATTTTAAAAATCTGGTAAACACTTTTTCTATAAACTGATTTTGATAAACCTTAATGCAATTGCTTTAGTTCGTTTAATACTGCATCATAGTTTGGCTCATGTGTAATTTCATCAACTAATTCACGGTATAGAATTTTACCATTAGGATCAAGGACCCAAACAGAACGAGCAAGAATACCGGATTCAGAAATTAATAAGCCAGTTGCTTTACCAAATGATAAATTTTTATCAGACATCAATTGCATATTTTTAACATCTTCGGCAGCACACCAAGTTTGCTGGTCTTCAACCGTATTAGTTGAAATAGTCAAAAAGTTAATTTCTGGAAATTTATCCATTGTTTCATTAAAAGTTTTGGTTTGAATACTGCAAACAGGAGTATTAATATCTGGCACTACACTAATTAAACTAACTTTACCTAATAAATCAGACTTAGTGAATTCTTGATTGTTCTTATTTAGTACTGTAAAGTTTGGCATTTCTTCTCCAACTGCTGGAGGAGTACCTATTAATTTAACTTCTTTACCTTTAAAAGTGATTTTCATAAGTTATACCCTCTCTTTCTTCTTATTATCTTAAATATAGCAAATTATAGAAACTATCTTAAATATTTAGCCTATGTAGTAAAATACCATACCTTAAATGCATAGATATCTAGTAGAAATAACTATTTTTAATTTATAAAGGGTAGATATAAAATAATAGATGAGAGAAATAAAGAGTTTTACGGAGGAAGAAATAATGGCAAAAAATGAAGAAGAAGTAAAAAACAGTGTCTTTGGCTTTGGTAAATATAACGAAGCTTACGCAAAGTATTTTCAAGGAAAAAGTTTTCTCAATCCTTTAGCATCAAGTAAAGAGGCACAAACTAGTGTCAGCAATGTCAGTTTTGAACCTGGTTGTCGTAATGATTGGCACATGCATTCAATTCCTCAAATCTTAATTGCCGTTGCAGGTGAAGGTTGGTATCAAGAAGAAGGTAAACCAGCACAAAAGATGGTTCCCGGTGATGTCGTAATTGTTAACCCTAATACCAAACACTGGCATGGTGCTACCAAGGATTCATGGTTTGCCCATGTAGCAGTAATGGTCGGAGAGGGCAAAACTACTTGGCTTGAACCAGTTTCTGATGAAGAATATGACAAGTTGGGTTAAAGGTTATATAGTTTATATTAATAAACTGATGTGTATTAAAAAGTTAAGTACTAATTATAGTGCTTAACTTTTTATTTTTTATAATTATTAATTTGCTATAGGTTAGACCTATACATTTATATGAATAATAGATATTTTAACTCTATTAATTTAAGGCATAAAATAAGAATAACCTAATTAAAGTACTAAACGAGGTGACATTCTTTAGTACGAAAAATACATTGAATTTTAGAAATAAAAACAAACAGGAGAATTTTATGCAAAAACTTAATTTGACAACGGAATGGGATAAGGTCTTTCCTAAAAGTGACAAAGTAAATCATAAAAAGATCACTTTTACTAATCATTTTGGAATTACACTGGCTGCTGATCAATATACGCCTAAGAATTTTGATGGAAAATTGCCAGCTTTAGCAGTTGCAGGCCCTTTTGGTGCAGTAAAAGAACAAGCTAGTGGACTCTATGCTCAAAAGATGGCTGAAAAAGGCTATGTAACTATTGCCTTTGATCCTTCCTTTACTGGAGAAAGTGGTGGCGAAGTAAGGGATGTCTTTTCATTAGATATTAATACCGAAGACTTTCAAGCAGCAGTTGATTACCTAAGTAATTTAGACATTGTAAATCCTGATCAGATTGGGATTATCGGTATTTGTGGTTGGGGTGCAATTTCATTAAATGCAGCCGCAAATGATCCTCGAATTAAAGCAACGGCTGCTATGACTATGTATGATATGCCACGAGTAGGAGCATGGGGCTATTTCGACAAAGGTACTGCTGATGAACGTTATGAAACTAAAAAGTAAATTGCTCAGCAGCGCAGTAAAGAATATGGTCAAAAAGATTTAGCAAAGGCTGGTGGTTGTTTAGATTATCCTGCTCCAGATGATCAACCAGATTTTGTAAAGCAATATAGTGCATATTACAAAACTAAAAGAGGGTATCATAAGCGTTCTGTTAACTCAAATGATGGCTGGGTATTACAAAGTATGCCAGGTTGGATGAATACTAAAATTTTAGTTCATCCTGAAGATCTTAAAAATGCTGTTTTGATCGTTCATGGAGAAAAAGCACATTCACGCTACATGGGTGAAGACACTTTTAAGAAATTGAGTGGTGATAATAAGGAATTAGTAATTGTCCCTAATGCTACACATACAGACTTGTATGATGGTGGTAAGCATAATTACATCCCCTTTGATAAACTTGATAATTTCTTTAAAGAATATTTGAAGTAAAATATTTCGATTTTTTTAAGAAAGTAAAGAAATTATAAAGATGGTTGAACAATAAAAAATAGTCGTTTAGGCTATAGTCGTCAATTAAATAAAGAAGCAAATAAACTGTTAGGTGAGACTCCTACGTAAATATATGCTGATGCCCAGGAACATCCAGAGATGCCAACGGGTCAAACAGGAACTGTCGAGTTAAGGCTTTTCCCAGTCAGCTAGTTGAAAAGACTTTACGTTACGTAGTGTTAAAACTGAACGACGAGTATTAAATCGCTATTATAAGACCAATGCAGTTTTTGCGTTGGTCTTTTTGTTTGTTTGCCGATTTTTTAGAGGGAGAGATTACTATGTTAAAATTCAACTCTAAAGATCGTGTAGTAACTGATGCGACTTTAGCTAAGCAAATTGCTAGAAAAGAAAAGAGTGAGGTATTAAAGCAATTAGATACTTCGATTAATGGATTAAGTCCTGCGCAAGCAAAAAAGCGTTTAGAGCGAGATGGTTTAAATGAAGTATCAAATAAAGAGTGTCATCCCAAATTACATTTTTTATTTGATGCTTTCATGACTCCATTTACGGGAGTATTACTATTCTTAGCTCTTTTATCTTTTTTGACTAACTATCTTTTTGTTCCTACGGATCAAAAGGATCTCAGTACAGTCATTATTATGATTACAATGGTCTTAATTTCGGGAATCACTAGTTTTATCCAAAATGTTAAAACCAGTGACGCAGTTGATTCACTATTAAATATGGTATCTGTAACTACGAATATCAAGCGAGAGGGGAAAGATCAAGAATTACCAACTAAAGATGTTGTAGTTGGTGATATTATCAATCTAACCGCTGGAGATCTAGTACCAGCCGATCTATATTTATTAAAGAGTAAAGATCTATTTTGTTCAGCAAGTTCATTAAATGGTGAATCTAGTCCTGTTGAAAAACTAGCAGATGAAAAGCCAAAGGAAAATGATAACTATCTAGATTATCCGAATATTTTATATGAGGGAACAAATATTGTCTCTGGCTCTGCAATGGGTGTTGTATTTGCTACAGGTGATGAGACAGTTTTTGGTAATTTAGCACGTACTCTGAGCAAGAATAAAAATAAAGAAACAACTTTTGATATTGGAATCAAAAATGTTTCAAAGATTTTATTGATTATGACCGCCGTAATTGCACCTCTTGTATTTTTAATTAATGGTTTAACCAAAGGGGATTGGCTTAATGCATTGATTTTTGCTATTGCTACGGCTGTGGGACTAACTCCAGAAATGCTTCCGGTAATTGTTACAAGTAATCTAGTTAAGGGATCAGTGGAAATGGCAAAGCACGAAACCATTGTTAAAAGAATGAATTCAATTCAAAACTTTGGCTCTGCAGATATTCTTTGCACAGATAAAACTGGAACTTTAACACAAGACAAAGTAGTTTTAGAGCGTCACTATGATTTGAATTTAGAAGAAAAATCAAAAGTCTTAGAACTATCATACTTGAACAGTTACTATCAAACAGGGATGAAGGACTTAATTGATAAGGCGATCATTGATGCAGCTAAAGATGAATTAGATACAAAAGAAATTAATCAAAATTATCAAAAAATTGATGAGATTCCCTTTGACTTTAAAAGAAGACGAATGAGTGTCGTAGTAATGAATAAGAAGCATGAACACTTATTAGTAACAAAAGGGGCTGCTGAAGAAATGCTTGCTTGTTCTAACCGGTTGGAAATTAATGGTGAAATTAGGATTCTTAATCAGAAGCAAAGACAAGAAATTTTAAATAAAATCAATCAAATGAACCAAGATGGGCTACGTGTTGTATTGCTCGCTTATAAGAAAAATCCTGCTCCTGTTGGTGAATTCAGTGTTGATGATGAGAAAGAACTAATTTTAACTGGATTTTTAGCATTTTTAGATCCACCAAAGGATAGTGCTAAAGCTGCATTAACTGCTTTAAAGAGGGATGGAATTACTGTAAAAATCTTAACTGGAGATAATGAAGCTGTCACTAGAAATGTTGGCAAACAAGTTGGTTTGGATATTAATTGTGTATATCAGGGAAAGGATCTAGAAAATAAAAGTTCAGCTGAATTAAAAAAGATGGTTGAAGAGTGTGATGTTTTTGTAAAACTATCCCCTCAACAAAAGGCGCAAATTATTCAATTATTAAGAGAAAATAACCATACCGTAGCTTATATGGGAGACGGAATTAATGATGCACCTGCTATGAAAGCAGCTGATGTTGCTATTTCCGTTGATACGGCTGTAGACATTGCTAAAAAATCTGCTGATATAATTTTGTTACACAAAGACTTAATGATTTTAGAGAAAGCTGTTCAAATTGGTCGGCAAGTCTTTGGAAATACGATGAAGTATATTAAAATTACGCTTTCATCTAATTTTGGTAATATTTTATCAATTTTAGTAGCATCATCGTTTCTTCCATTTCTTCCAATGCTTCCGGTTCAACTTCTCATTTTAGATTTAATGTATGGTACCAGCTGTTTATCAATTCCATTTGATACAATGAATAAGCATTATTTATCTGAACCAAGAAAGTGGAGCACGAAGAAGCTTCCAAAGTTTATGTTTTATTTTGGCCCTACATCTTCAATTTTTGATATTATAACTTTTGCGTTGCTTTTCTTTATTGTTTGTCCACAAATTATAGGAAGTACTTATGCAGGAGCAACGGCTTCACAAAAGTTGCTTTTTTCAGCTGTCTTTTGTACCGGCTGGTTTATTGAATCGCTTTGGACCCAAGAAATGGTTATTCACGCACTTAGAGATCCAAGACTTCCATTTATTAAACAGCATGCTACAGCAATTGTTACCTGGGCAACCATTGGGATGGCCGCAATTGGGACTATGTTACCATTCATTATTCCTGTCGCAAAAGCAGTGAAATTTGGCCCAATTCCAGTATATTTTTTAGGAATTGTATTTATTTTACTAATTTTATACATTGCTTTAACGATGTTAGTAAAGAAATGGTATCTAAAATCAGAGAAATATTTAATTTAA
>DBFNNF010000034.1:0-3039 GCA_048407585.1 Lactobacillus johnsonii
ATAGATTTAGAGAAAATCCTTTATTAGTGCCGCATGTTAAACGATTATCAGTTTTATTTCAAAATAGAATCTGCTAATCATATTCTTGAATCTTAAATATGGTAATTAATTGCATAGATAATAAAAAAGCCTGTAAGAATTAACTTACAGGCTTTTCGCTATGGAGATGAGGGGAATTGAACCCCTGTCCAAACGTATTTCGTCGTTAACATCTACGATCATAGTTATATTACTTAAAATTCGCTTTGATAAAACGCCATATAACAGGGCTAAACTATCAAAACTAACCTAAGAATCTTATTTCTAACTATTAAGGTAAGTAGTTAAACGTAGCTCGTTAAATGGTAAGACCCGTAGATAGACACGAGCAATCCATCTTTGGATCACGCAGGCTGACTAAGCAGCTACTGCGTAAGAATTTTCGTTATTTGCAGTTATAATTTAACTGTGACGTTTTTAACGTAGACGTGACCTACGAATCGCAGTCAACGCGAATCTACGCCTGTCGAATCCCAAAACATCCCCAGATGTTTCAATGATATCACAGTCCCTATTAAAATGCTATAACTTTGATTTTAACCTTATTTGTTTAACTTATCTAATTTTGCTAAACGAACAACATCACGTGCAATCATTAATTCTTCATTTGTTGGAACAATCATAGCAGTAATTTTTGAATTTGGTGTAGTAATCACACCTTCATGGTTAGCTTTATTGGCTTCTTCATCATATTCAAGACCAAGCCAAGTAAGACCATCCATAATTTGCTTTCTTACACTTGCATCATGTTCCCCAATGCCTGCTGTAAAGACTAAAACATCTAATCCGCCCATTTCAGTCATGTAGGCACCAATATAACGAACAATTCGATTAATGAATATATCTTTTGTAAGTTGAGCTTGCTTATCACCATTTTTGATAGCTTTTTCAATATCTCTCATGTCTGGTGAAATTCCTGAAAGACCCAATAAACCAGATTCGGTATTCAACATCTTGATAACTTCGTTAAAACTAGTGATGTTTCCCTTTTTCATAATAAATTGAAGTAAAGAAGGATCTACATCACCACTTCTGGTACTCATCGTAATTCCTGCAACAGGACTAAATCCCATTGAAGTATCGAAAGATTTTCCATCTTTAATAGCAGTAACTGATGCACCACTACCCAAGTGACAAAGAACCATCTTTAAGTCCTCAACTGGCTTATTTAAAAGATCAGCGGTACGACGTGATACATAGCGTGCAGAAGTACCGTGTGCACCATATTTTCTAGCACGGAATTTTTCGTAATACTTATAAGGAACAGAATATAAGTATTGAACTGGATCTAATGATTGATGGAATGACGTATCGAAAACTGCAACTTCTGGGACATTAGGCAAAACCTTCATGAAGGCATAAATACCATCAGCTTCAGCTGGGTTATGTAAAGGTGCATAGTCACTCATATTGTAAATTTTCCAAAGGTTATCTTCAGTAATTACTGTACTATCGGTGAATTCTTCTCCACCAGCAACTACACGGTGACCTACGCCTGCAATATCTTCTAAAGACTCAATAACATTATATTCTTTAAGCCAGCTAAGTAACTTTTGAACTGCTTCTTCTTGGTTAGCAATATCACTTTGTTCATCATGTTGACTACCATCGGCTAAAGTCATAGTAAAAACAGAGCCTGGTAATCCTACCCGGTCAGCCATACCAGATGCAATTACTTCTTCATTATCAAGAGAAAACAATTTGTACTTAAATGATGAACTACCGGAATTTACTGCTAAAACTTTTTTCATATCTCTACCTCACATGCTTATAAAAATTAATCTTTATTCTTATGATACCAATCATTCAACTTCATATTAAATGCTACTAAAGATTCTGGTCCCTTTAGTGAATCTAATTTAGCCACTAATACTTCCCGCTCTACAGCATGATCTCCATGATTTTGGAAAACCAAAATTGATTTTTGCTGAATTTGGCTTGAAAACATATTATCTGGCAAATCTACAATAGCTTGAATATTAACTTTTTTTGCTAACCAAGTCATGAATTCAGTAGAGCCTTTGCCAGTAAATAGTAATCGTGGTACCACTAAAAATGCAAAGCCATCTCTCTTAAGATTATTTACAATTTGTTCAATGAACAAAGTATGGGCAAAGGAGTGTCCTTCCTTTGCATGATTTTCAAAGCGTTGAGCATTATTATCTAGTGGATAGTAGCCTACAGGAAGATCACTCAAGACAATATCAGCCTTTTCAATCATCCATGGATCTAATGCATCTTGGCAATACAAATCAATCTTTAAATCTTCAAGATGCGCACCAATATCAGCCAAGTCTAATAGAGATTCTTCATTATCAATTCCAATTAGATTGTAATTATTTTGAGAGTGATTCTCTTGTATTAATTGTCTAATTACTGAATAAAGTAAATTTCCAGTCCCAATAGCTGGATCAACTACAGTTTTTTTACCAGTAGGAACAATTTTTTGCCAAATCAAAGCAATTATTGTAGCGACCACCGATGGTGTAGGCATTAAGTTATAGTCACTAGCATCTTGAGTAATTGCCTTTAAAGCTAATAAAGTAAATATTTGAACTTTCAATGCCCGTGGCAAATTCTCATAATCTAATTGACGATATTCTTCAGTCAATTCAGCTACAGTTTCCTTATCGGGAGCACCTGACTCAACTTTGATCTTTCCATTTTCTAAATTATCAAAGGTTTCCGTCAATGCAGATGAAAAAGAAACATTAAGAGCCTTTTGTAAATGCTCAATAGCTGTCTGAAATTTTGGATACAATTCTTCTACTTTTTGCATTTTTCTTCCTTCTTTAATATTCCTTCTAATATTTTATAGGTATCCTCAAATACTAGCAAGCACTCCTTATTACTTAGAGAAATAATTTATTAAAGAAAGATTGCTTTCCATATTTTCAGTAAAAGTATGCTGGTACATTAACGTAAAAGTAATACAGATATTAATAAGCAGTAAACTACTAACCAAAGCACTCCCGTTTACTCGATTAACTCTTTTTTTCT
>DBFNNF010000035.1:0-1961 GCA_048407585.1 Lactobacillus johnsonii
CTTCTTTTTTGTCCATAATAAACACCTCACTAAACAATGTTAGTTTACCTTAATTATACCAATAAAAAAAGACTCAACTACTAAGAACGCCTGTTTGCCGAGATAATATTTTTTTGTTAGAATACTAATAAGTAAGTAAATGGAGAAAAAATTATGACTGAACCACATGCAAATAAACAATTAGAAATTTTACGTTTTATTTACGATACTGTTGAAGAACGAGCTTTTCCTCCTACAGTGCGAGAAATCTGTAGCGCAGTGGATCTTTCTTCTACTTCAACCGTTCACGGTCACTTAGCACGTCTAGAAAAGAAAGGCTATATTTTAAAAGATGCCACTAAACCAAGAGCAATCGAAGTAACTGAAAAAGGTCGAGAAGCTCTGGGAATTAAACCTAAAGATATTCCTGTTGTTGGCGTAGTTACTGCTGGTCAACCTATCTTAGCCGTTCAGGACATCGATGAGTATTTCCCTCTTCCTCCTGATCTCGAAAATGACGCTGGCGAGCTTTTCATGTTACGTGTGCATGGCGAATCAATGATTAATGCTGGAATTTTAAATGGTGATCATGTCATTGTTCGTAAACAATCTAGTGCTAATAATGGTGAAATTGTTGTCGCTATGACTGAAGACAACGAAGCAACTGTTAAAAGATTTTTCAAAGAAGATGGCTATTATCGTCTGCAGCCAGAAAACGATACAATGGATCCAATTATTTTACCTGTGGTTCAAATTTTAGGTAAAGTTGTAGGCTTATATCGTAATAATATTGATTAAAAAATGGTAGGAAGTGTTAATATTTCCTACCATTTTTTGCTATTTAATTAACGGTTTTATATTTAACCAGTCCTGTGCAATTATTTCGGTTAATTTTCTATTATAGAAAACAGCTGCGGGATGATATTGGGGTACAACGATATACTTTTCTTTAGACCAGATATAACCATCTTTTTTATCGTTTAATTCTAAAATTGGGGTATTTTCAATAATTTTACCGTGCACATTACCAATTTCATATTTATCGTCTAGCAACCTTGTTAGAGCCGTAGTACCTACTGTTACAATGATTTTAGGTTTGACGCAGTTAATTTCATAATCTAAAAATGGTGCATGTGCCAAAATTTCCTTTTTAGTCGGCTTTCGATTAGGATATTTTATTACTTCTTTATTTTCTTTTTTACTAAATGTGTGCTTAATACTATAAGGTCGGCTTCTAACAGCACTAGTTATATACACATCTTCTCGTTTAAGCCCGATTGAGGCTAAAGATTTCATTAATTCTTTTCCAGACGCACCGTGAAACGGGATTAGCGACTCTATCTCTTCTCTTCCTGGCGCTTCTCCTACAATCATAAGCTTGGGATGAACTGGACCAGCACCAAAATTTATTCCTTCTAATTTCATCCCTTTTGATCTTTCCTTCACTTCAGCTAAGAGTTTATCTGGATATTTCATTTTCAATATATTCCTGTGCCTTCTTCAATAATTCTTTCAATTCTTCATAATTTAAACAGGAATTAGCTTCTGCTAAAGTTGCCCATTTATAATCTCCAATTTCACTTTTTTGTAGCTCTATTTTTTGATCCGGATTAAATTTACTCAAAAACAATGTTACAGTTTTTAATCGATCCCGGGCAATTTTATAAGTAATACTTTCCTTAAAATCAAAATCATAATCTGGTTTTAGTCCCACTTCTTCATAGACCTCTCTTTGAGCTGCCTGTACATTATTTTCATTCTTTTCTAGATGCCCTTTCGGAAAGCCCCAAGTTCGGTTAAGTCTACTTTGGACAAGTAAAAATTCTATTTTATTATTTTTAATACGATAAACAATACTACCAGCTGAATATTCATGCATCTTTTTTACTCCCTTCTTATGATTGTTCTTGTTGTTTTCATTATAAGCTAAATTAAAATTTTCGACCTCTTCAAGACCTTTATCTCCTATTTAATTATATAAT
>DBFNNF010000036.1:0-2854 GCA_048407585.1 Lactobacillus johnsonii
ATAATGAAAAAGAATCAAATAATTATGAACCATCAAGTTTTAATTTAAAATCTTTCAACTTTCTCTGGAAGCTTTTAAACGGTAAGAGTGATGAAATTTGTATTTCTGGTACAAATACACCCGTATTTAGCCGTAGTAACATAATTAATCAGTTAAATAGAGTATATAAATTTAAATATCAGAATGTATCACAAGAGACTTTTATTAAACATGGCGCATTATTTGATCAAACAATTTATCCAACGCCTGCTCATGATTTAAAGAAGCGAACTAAATTGATTAAAACTAAAAACAATAAGCCAGTAGAATTATACGGTGGATATTCTTCTCAAAAAAATATGTATTTCTCATTGGTTCGTATTGAAAAGAAAAATGGCTCTTTCGTTAATAAAATTGTTGGTGTACCACAAATTAAGGCTAAGGATCTCAATAAAATTAATGATATTAAAGAGTATCAGAAAAAACTTTATGAAATTTTGGAACCAATTGTAATGACTAGTGAGGCTGGCAAAAAAGTAAAGAATATAGTTGATTTTAAAATTCTAAAAGAGAAAATTCCCTATCGACAAGTCATTGAAGATGAAGGTATTAAATACACTCTAGGTTCAGCCAAATATATGTATAATTTCAAGCAGCTATATTTATCACAAGAAGTAAGACAGATAATTGCGGACTATGTTGATGATCCATACTTCAGACAACATGATGAAAGCACTAATGATAGTACTAAAAATGTATCTGAAAAATTAAATATAGTATTTAACGCAATTTTAACCCAGATAAATTCTTTCTTTACTTTGTTCAACAAAGCTAAAGTCAAAGAAAAAATTAACAATGGCAGCCACAAATTCTATGATTTAAATATTCAAGATAAAATTTTAGTTATTAAGAATTTGCTCGTAGCCTGTCATGCAAATGCTTCTGCAGGGTACTTAAAACAAATTAACGTTAATAATACATTAGTAAACACAGTTGTAACGCTTAGTGATAGTGCTAAATTTGTATATCAATCGCCAAGTGGAATACATGAGACTGAAAAGAAAATAGCAGATTTATTTTAATAATTAAAGCCAAGGGCATAGATTTCTCATCTATAAAGTCTTTGGCTTTTTTCTTTGATATTTGTTGTAAGTATGCTATAATAGAGGTATATGAGAACTAGCTATTCTTATATACTAAAAGCTATAGTTAGTAGCGGGTAGCTCCCATTACTAATTATGGTTTTAATTATTTAACCTAGTAGAAATGACATACATAGTGCTTACTTTGATAAGCAAACGTTAAAATAAATTTTAATATGTATTTATTGCTCGAGCTATCTCGAGCTTTTTTTATAAAACCGACATTTTATTAAATAAAGATTATAAAATGTCGGTTTTAGATGTATGACATTTCTATTAGGTTAAATACCAACCTTATATCGTGTTGAAAGGATTTGCTGTTTTAGATGTATGACATTTCTATTAGGTTAAATACGGAGCATTCGTAATCATCGGTCCGTAAACTGTTTTAGATGTATGACATTTCTATTAGGTTAAATACTGCTTGTATAAAATAATATGTATCACAAAGGTTTTAGATGTATGACATTTCTATTAGGTTAAATACCCAATTTGCTTTATTAGTTTCAGTATTTCAGTTTTAGATGTATGACATTTCTATTAGGTTAAATACATAAGCTGTTTAGATATTGAGGTGAGCTTAGTTTTAGATGTATGTCATTGCTATTAGGTTAAATACGATAAATTAGTCCCAGAAGACGCTGTTTTAGTTTTAGATGTATGTCATTGCTATTAGGTTAAATACCAGCAATGTATTTACGAAGGCGAATTGTTTGTTTTAGATGTAGGTCATTTCTTGTAGGTTAAACACTTCCACTCATTTTATCGTCCGATACGGAGCGTTTTAGATGTATGTCATTTCTACTAGGTTAATACTTGATATACACGAAAAGAGTTGATGATTGAGTTTTAGATGTAGGTCTGTTCTACTAAGGTAAATACTTAAAAATCCAGCTTATGCTGACTTACAATAGTTTTAAATGTATGACATTGCTATTAGGGTAAATACACTATAATTTTTATACTCATTAAGTTGAGCGTTTTAGATGTAGGTCTGTTCTTGTAGGTTAAATACTCGTTGCTCGCTGGTAAATTTCGTCACAAGGTTTTAGATGTACGTCAGTTCTACTAGGGTAAATACGTATCCAATCTGTTTGATTAGCGTCAATAAGTTTTAAATGTAGGTCATTTCTATTAGGGTAAATATTTCAAGTTCTTCTGTTTATAAAGTTTATGGATTTTAAATGTATATTATTTCTATTAGGTGAAATACGCTATTATCAGTATTGAGTATGGCAACCTCGTTTTAAATGTACGTCAATTCTACTAGAGTAAATACTTTTGGTGATTTTTTAATTTTTACATCACTGTTTTAGATGTAGGTCTGTTCTTGTAGGTTAAATACAAACTTGGTGAATAATTTTGAACAAAATATGTTTTAAATGTATGGCATTTCTTGTAGCTTAAATACGTAGGGCGTTGATAAATGGAAGCGCTAGTTGTTTTAGATGTATGTCAGTTCTATTAGGGTAAATACGTTCTCTCTGTCATATTTACCTTCAACTCTGTTTTAGATGTACGTCAGCTCTATTAGGTTAAATACCACATCTTTAAAAATATAATTACTATGATAATTTTAAATGTAGGTCTATTCCGCTAGGTTAAATACATATTGCAGTAATGAATATAAGGTTTTAGATGTATGTCAGTTCTATTAGATTAAGGACTCGTTGCAAGATTTCCAATATGTAGTATTAAAGCTACCTTGAATGGGTAGCTTTTTTCTTATTATT
>DBFNNF010000037.1:0-17715 GCA_048407585.1 Lactobacillus johnsonii
AAATGGGTAACATACTTATTAATCGTGCTAATTGTTTTATTTTGATCTTGCTCTAAGTGGTCAATAAAGGCGCGGATATCCTGAGCAGATACATTGCCAACGGTTGGTTCTGAATTTGAATTTTGTAAAAAATAATTCCAAAAATAATAGATCGATTGATTAATTGAAGTAATTGTTCGTGGCGCAAGATTTTGACTACTGCACCATTGATTAAAATTCTTTTCGTAGGGAAATAACATTTTTATACCTCATTAACAAAAATGTAATTGTTACTTTAACATATATATGATTATAACAAAAAAGGTTGGCGAACTTCCAGTCCGCCAACCAGTATATAGCAAAATTTTACTTCTTAATTCGAGTTTTGTACCACTTAATTCCAAAGTAAATAAATAGAATTAGTAAAAGGATAATAATTACGATTGTGTAATCATCAAAGATTCTAACTACGACTTGCCAATTCTTTCCCATATAATGTCCTAAACCAACTAAGACACTATTCCAAACTAAACTACCTAAAGTAGTCAAGATTAGGAATTTAGTCCAGCCGACATGGGCAATACCTGCAGGAATTGAAATCAAACTTCTAACAACAGGAATGCAACGTCCGTAAAAAATGGCGCCAATTCCATGTTTGTCGAACCAATCAATGGCTTTTTGAGCATCATCTTTTTTAAATCCTAAAAGTTTAAATAATTTAGTTTCAAGTAATTTTTCAAGTCGCGGCAGCGTTAGATTACGACTTATTGAAAATAAAATAATCGCACCAATAACTGATCCTAAAGTTGAAGCTAGGATAACTCCGATTAGAGTTAATTTAGTTCCACTAACTAAGAATCCTCCAAGTGTCAAAATCACCTCTGAAGGAATAGGTGGGAAAATATTTTCAACGGCAATTAAAAGAATAATGGCAATATAGCCGAAATTTTCGATAAAGTGTGTTAACCAAATTGTCATTTATATATTTATTGTCTTTCTAAAATTTTATCTACTTTCTTAAAGAATAAATCTTTATCTGCTTTTGTTACTTCAGTAATTTCTTTTCCATTAGGGTCGATGAACATGCGACCACTTGCTAAACCTGAAGTAATAACATTTGCTTTTACCTGACGTGTCTCAACAAGTTCAGGGTAGAGAGCTGACATAGTTGTTAAAACGTCCCACAAATATAGCTCTGCATTTGGAACAGAAATAATTAAGCTGTATCCTAAACCAACTAAGTCAATGGCTGGATACTTTCTTAAACTAGCCCAGTGCTGACGAAGTTCATCAGTTAAAGGAAGTTCTTCGGTACTTTCTAAGCCGACCATTTGAATTTTAAGATCTGAGTCTAGAACACGTTTCACTGCATCTGGATCCCAAAAGGCATTCCATTCTTGAGTGCCGTCAGCGTCGACGCTAACTACGTTTCCATGTCCGTCTAGAGAGCCACCCATCCAGTAGACTTTTTCAATTTTTGATTGAATTGAAGCATCTTCGTCTAATGCTCGAGCTAAATCAGTGATTGGACCAGTCATTACTAAGGTAACGGGACCATCTGCTTTTTTAATTTTATCAATCATATCTAAGTGAGCAGGTAGGGCAGCTTCTGGGGTTTTAATTTCACCGCTCTCATTTAAGATTGGAAAGTAGTTAAATGAGTATGTTGCCATCCGCCACTCTTTTGGAAATTGATGAACAGCACGTGAATTAGAGCGAGCAACTTCTAATTTATCACCACGTAAATTGAATCTATCGACCATTTTCCGACAAGCTTCCACTGAAGGATCGATATATCCATCGCCATCAATGGCACTAATTCCAATGAGCTTAATATCAGGCGCTTGCAAGAGTAAAAGAAGTGAAACTAAATCATCGATGTTTCCATCATGATTAAAATAAATATTTTTCATTATTTGCGACCTTTCTTTTTGGCTATTTACTATTCTATAAGAAAATGAAGGATTGAGTAAACAAAAAAGTCATCTTACTTGGTTTTAAGAAGGAACGTGATAAAATACTATGGGAATTTTAATAGGAAGGAAAAATAATTTATGGCAACGGAACATATTGAAAATAAATTAAAACTTTTGCCCGATAAGCCAGGTTGCTACTTAATGAAAGATGTTAATGGCAATGTGATTTATGTGGGAAAGTCTAAAAACTTAAAGAACCGCGTTCGTTCCTATTTTAAGAGTAAACAGGTGGGGAGACGTGCTGAACTTGTACGTGAAATACGTGATTTTGATATCATTACTGTCTCATCCGACAAGGAATCTTTTTTGTTAGAAATTACACTAATCAAAAAATATCAGCCCTACTATAATGTTCAATTAAAGCAAGGTACAGGCTATCCTTACATTGAAATTACTAATGAACGTGATCCGCAAACACGTTTAACATCAATTGTTCATAAGGATCACGGTTACTATTTTGGACCTTATCCAAATGTTTATGCAGCGCAAGCAACTTTGAAATTTATTCAAAAAGTCTGGCCCCTAAGAAGATGTACAGGTCATCAAGGACGTCCCTGTCTTTACTATCACATGGGACAATGTTTGGGAGCTTGCTTTAAAGATGTGCCAAAGAGTACTTATGATGCTCAGATTAGAAAGATAAAGCGATTTTTAAATGGAGACATCGCCCAGGTTAAGCAAGATCTGACAGAAAAAATGACACAAGCTTCAATGGATCTAGAATTTGAACGTGCTGCTGAAATTAGAGATCAATTGAAATATATTGAACAAACTGTTGAGAAACAAAAGATTATTTCTAATGATCATACTCAACGAGATATCTTTAATTTTTATGTTGATAAGTCTTGGATTTCAATTCAGATTTTCTTTTTAAGACAGGCTAAGTTATTACGTCGTGAAACAAGACTATTTCCTTTAACTGATACTAATGATCCACAAGATGCCTTTCTTTCCTTCATTGCTCAATTTTATGGACAGCGCAATCGCGTCTTACCAAAAGAAGTTTTAGTACCGGCTGGAATTGATAATGAATCTTTATCTGAGGTGCTAAAGGTGCCAGTAAGAACACCTCAACGTGGTCAAAAGAAAGCCTTGTTAGAAATGGCTCATGACAATGCTAAGTTGAAACTAGATGAAAAATTCCGCCTCTTAGAACTAGGTAATCGTAAAACTAAGGGTGCGCAAAAAGAAATTTTTGACGCTTTGGGGCTGCCATATGGCCATAGAATTGAAAGTTTTGACCACTCTCATATTCAAGGAGCTGACCCTGTTTCTGCTTTAGTAGTATTTACTGATGGGGAAGCTGATAAACATGAATATCGTAAATACAAATTAAAGGGTGAGGTTGAACATCAAAATGCGGCTGATGAAGTAGGAAACACCCGTGAAGTAGTTAGAAGACGATACAGTCGACTTTTAAAAGAACATAAAAAAATGCCAGATCTTATTTTAATGGATGGTGGTCAGATTCAAGTCGAAGCTTGTTTGGATGTGTTAAGAAATGAATTGAATGTAAATATTCCTGTTGCCGGAATGGTAAAGGATGATCATCACCGAACTAATCACTTAATTTTTGGTGATCCTACAAAGGGAGAAGAATTAAAGCTAATTCCTTTAGATCCAAAATCTGAGGGATTTTACTTAATGACCAGAATTCAGGACGAAGTTCACCGCTTTGCAATTACTTTTCATAGAAGAACTCATGCCAAAAACGCTCTTTCAAGTAAACTAGATGAAATTAAGGGTATTGGTCCTAAATCTAGAAATAAGCTTCTAAGAAAGTTTGGTTCGTTAAAGAAAATTAAAGAAGCATCAGTGGATGAATTAAGAGAAGCTGGTTTAACTCTTCCACAAGCACAAACTGTAAAATTGAGTTTATAAATTAACCAATAAAAGACCTGATTTAATGGGGCTTGATATGGTATCATAGTTAAGAAACTTTAAGGAAATTTTTAATTATAAATTGATATATAAAGGAGGCACACATAATGTTTGTCGACCAAACAAAAATAGATGTACAAGCAGGAAAGGGCGGCGACGGTGCCGTTGCTTTTCGACATGAAAAATATGTTCCACTTGGTGGACCAGCCGGTGGAGATGGTGGCCGCGGAGGCAGTATTATTTTAGTTGCTGACTCCGGCCTAAGAACCTTAATGGATTTCCGCTTTAGACGTAAGTTTAAGGCAGATAATGGTGAAAATGGTCGTATTAAATCACAATATGGCCGCGGAGCTAAAGATGTAAGATTAAAGGTTCCAATGGGAACAAGTGTCTATGATTTTAATACTGGCGAGCTTTTGGGCGATTTAGTTGAAAATGGTCAAGAATTGGTAGTAGCTCACGGAGGAAAAGGTGGTAGAGGTAATATTCACTTTGCCACTCCAACAAGAACTGCTCCAGAAATTGCTGAAAATGGTGAACCGGGAGAATTCCGTACTTTACGCTTAGAATTAAAAGTCTTAGCTGATGTCGGGCTAGTAGGATTCCCATCTGTTGGTAAATCAACCTTGTTATCTGTTGTAACTAAGGCTAAGCCAAAGATTGCCGCTTATGAATTTACAACTTTAACTCCTAACTTGGGAATGGTTGTTCTTCCAGATGGTCGTGATTTTTCAATGGCTGACTTACCAGGATTAATTGAAGGTGCTTCAAAAGGTGTTGGACTTGGAATTCAATTCTTGCGTCATGTTGAACGTACAAAAGTAATTTTGCACTTAGTTTCAATGGATCCAAATAATGGCCGGGATGCTTATGAAGACTATGAGACAATTCGTAAGGAATTAGCCGGCTACACTAAGGATTTAACTACCAAGAAAGAAATTATTGTAGCAACGCAAATGGATATTCCTGGTAGTGAAGAAAAATTTGCGGAATTTAAGAAGAAATTAGGAGATAAAACTGTCTATCCTATTTCTAGTGTTACCCATAAAGGTGTTAGCGAACTAATGGGTAAGACTGCAGATCTTGTTGAAGAAGTTGCCAAAGAAGAAGCTGAAAAACCAGCAGAAATTAAAGTTGCCGAAAAAGAATATGTTTATAAGAAACCAGAAGATGAAGGCTTTAAGGTTGAAAGAACAGGTGAACACAGCTTTGTTGTTACAGGCAATAAGCTAGAGCGTCTTGTTCAAAGAACTAACCTTGACCATACTGATGGAATTATGCTTCTAGCTCGTAAATTAAAGCGCTTGGGTGTAGATGAAGCTTTAAGAGAAAATGGAGCAGAAACTGGCGACGATGTTTCAATAGCTGACTTTACTTTTGAATTTGTAGATTAAAAAATTTAAAAAAGTTGGGAGTAAGACTTTTGAATAAAAAGAACCGCTTTATTACAGGTTATGCCGGACTTCGTGCTCTAGCTGTTATTGGAGTAATTCTATATCACCTTAATCCAAACCAGTTCATGGGTGGATATTTAGGTGTACCGATATTTTTAGTATTATCGGGTTATTTAGTTACAGACCATATGTTTCATGCCTATGAGGAGCGGGGAGAGTATAACTTCAAATCTTTCTACATCAGGCGAATTAAAAAGTTATACCCTCAAATGATTACACTGTTGTGGGGATGTAGTGCCTATATCTTACTTTTTCAGCAAAATCTTCTAGCTAAGTTGAATCAAATAGTCGTTACTAATTTACTGAACGTCTATAACTTTTGGCAGATAAAGAACGGACAAAGTTATTTTGAACGATTTGCAGCTAATGAATCGCCATTTGTTCATTTATGGACCATGTCAATTGAAGGTCAGTTTTACATTATTTGGCCATTAATAATCTTTTTACTGGTTAAGTTCGCTAAAAAGAAAAAAACAATTTTTTGGATTATTACCGCCTTAACTGTATTTTCTGCTTTAGAGATGGCATTTTTATTTAAACCAGGTGTTGATACAAGTAGAATTTACTATGGGACGGATACAAGATTCTTCTCTCTAGGTTTGGGGGCCATGCTAGCAGTTTTTTGGCCAACTTGGAAGCTAAATGCAAATCTAGAAAAAAGAGATCGCTGGCTCTTAAATATTGTGGGAGCAATAGCATTAGTAGCTATCTTACTAATGGCAACGAGTCCAATTTTTAATCCGCAAAAAGCATTTGCTTATCGTGGAGGGATGTTCTTATTTTCACTAGTAACAACGATTTTGGTTGGAATCATTGCTCATCCAGGCAGTAGCTGGAACAAATGGTTAACTAATCCAGTATTTAAATGGATTGGGTCACGTTCATATGGAATTTACTTGTATCAATTTCCAGTAATGATTTTCTTTGAAGATAAGGTTAAAGATATTGCCGATCATGTGGTTTTATATCATTTAATTGAAGTTGTTTTAATTTTGATAATTGCTGAACTGAGTTATCGCTTTATTGAAAAACCATTTGGTCGAATTGATTGGGAAAAAGTTCGTCAATTCTTAACTAAAGCCTTAAATTTACGAGCAAAGCACTATCAAGCAAAGATACTTTTTGCGACAGGGATAATAGTTTTTGTTCTAGGTAGTTTTGGAATTTTAAAAGCACCAACTGTAAAAGCGGAGAATCCTAATCACTCTCAACTAGCTAAGCAAATTAAATCAAATCGTAGTAAGCAGCTAAAGAGTAATCAGAAATTAATTAAGGAAGCTCAGTCTAGAAAGAAAACAGCACCAACTTCAAAAGCTGATCTTATAAAACAAGCTAAGAAAGCAGCAGTTACTAAACCAGTAAATAAAGACTTTGAAAAATACGGAATTTCTCAAGTTGATTTACAACTAGCACAAAAAATTCAAGTGACTGCCATCGGAGACTCAGTAATGGCTGGTTCTAGTCAAAACCTGCAAAAATTGATGCCACATTTAATTATTGATGCAGCTGTTTCTAGACAATTGGGTGATACTATTCCACTTTTTGAACAATACAAGGCAAAGGGTGCTTTAAATGATAATGTGTTAATTGGATTAGGTACAAACGGAGCCTTTCAACCTCAAGAACTTGATCACTTAATGCAGATTATTGGCCCAAAGAGACATGTTTTTTGGGTTAATACGCATGTGCCAACACGTGATTGGCAAGATCAAGTTAATGGTGAACTAGATGCGGCAACAAAAAAATATCCAAACTTAACTATTATTAAGTGGCATGAGTTTGCTGGTAGTCATCAAGATTGGTTCTACGATGATCATACACATCCAACTCCAGAAGGATCGAAATTTTATAGTGCCTATATAACTAAAGTTTTAGTTACTGAAGGAAAATATTAGAAATAGGGTTTTCATGGAAATACAATTTTTAGGAACAAGTGCGGGGCAACCATCAAAAAGTAGAAATGTTTCTTGTACCGCATTAAAGTTATTAGATGAATTAAATGAAGTATGGTTATTTGATGTGGGAGAAGCTACACAACATCAAATTTTAAAGACTAACATTAGACCTAGAAAAGTAACGCGAATCTTTATTTCACATACTCATGGTGACCATATTTTTGGACTTCCAGGTTTTCTCTCATCTCGTTCTTTTCAAGGCGATGGTGGTCCACTAACAATCTATGGACCAGCTGGTATTGAACAGTTTGTACAAACTTCTCTTAGAGTTTCTAAAACTCGCGTATCATATCCGATTAAGTATGTGGTTTTAAAAGAAGATGGCTTAATTTTTGAAAATGATATTTTTGCGGTCTACACAGCTCGTTTAGATCACCGAGTACCAAGTTTTGGCTTTCGTGTAGTTGAAAAGCCACGTCCAGGTGAATTATTAATGGATAAAGTAGCAGAATACAATGTGCCTAATGGACCGCTTCTTGGTCAATTAAAGGCTGGAAAAACAATCACATTAAGTGATGGTCAAAAACTAGATGGACGTGATTTTCTTGGAGAAGAGCGTCCAGGACGAATTGTGACAATTATTTATGATACTCGGCCAACAAAAAATATTGGTGAATTAGCAGATAACGCTGATGTTCTAGTTCATGAATCAACATTTGATGGTGGAGAAGAAAAAATGGCCCATCGCTACTTCCATTCAACTTGCTTGGATGCAGCTCGAGTGGCTCGAGATCATAATGTTGGAGAGCTTTATTTAACTCACATTTCTGCTCGCTATACTGGAAGAGCTGGTAGACAATTAGAACATGATGCTAGAAAGATTTTTAAACATACTCACTTAGCTAATGATCTAGATAATTTTGAAATCACATTGAGGGGATAATAATATGAGTAATTCATTAAGGGACAAAGTCGTAGTAGTTACAGGAGCTTCTAGTGGTATTGGACGCTCAATTGCTTTAGAAAGCGCAAGTCGTGGTGCAACAGTTATTTTGATGGCGCGTCATCAGGATAAGTTAGAAGAAATTGCCAACGAAGCACGTCAGCTTTCTGGAAATGAGGTATATGTATTTCCAACAGATATTAGTAAAGCTGATCAAATTGATCGTGCCTTTAATGAAATTGTTAGTCATGTTGACCATATTGATTATCTTGTCAATGCAGCAGGTTTTGGTGTCTTTAAAGAATTTTTAGAGACGTCACCTCAAGTGGTAACCGAAATGTTTCAAACCAATGTTTTAGGTTTGATGTACTTCACTCGTCTTGTTGCGCGTGTCATGATCGACCAAAAGCAAGGACAAATTATTAATTTTGGCTCAATTGCTGGAATTGTACCAACTACTAAGACCGCAGCATATAGTGCTACTAAGGCAGCTATTATTCAATTTTCAAACGTTTTACGTCTAGAATTGAAACCTTTTGGTGTTAAGGTCATGACAGTAAATCCTGGACCAGTTTATACGAATTTCTTTAATATTGCTGATGAAAGTGGTTCTTACGTGAATAATGTTCAACGTTTCATGCTTGATCCAGATGATGTAGCTTGGCAAGTCGTTCACTTCTTTGGCTCTAATCGTCGTGAATTGAATCTACCTCTAAGCTTAGCTACCTTAGCAAAGCTTTATCAAATTTTCCCTCGTATTGGTGACTGGGCAAGTCTAAAGTTTGCTAGCAGAAAGTAGGGGAGAATGATGAATAAGCAAAGAAATTTAGTAATTGGACTAATTATCGTTTTAGTGCTTGTGATTTTTGCATGCCTAAATACTGAACCAGTAGCGATTAATTTTGGCTTTTTCCAACCTAAAATGCCTCTAATCATTATTTTAGTGATCATGCTTCTATTAGGTGCTTTAGTATCACTTTTGATTGGTAAAGGTGAAAAAGTTTCTCCTGATGTCAAAAAAGCACTAGCAAAACAGAAGAAAGAATTAGATAATAAATATCGGAGTGAAATTGAATCTAGAGATAAACAAATAGCTGAATTAAAAAAAGTTAATAATTCTGAAGCTACAAAATAAGATTGGACTTGATTTATCAGCTCTTAGATTGTATCATTGAAATACGTGAGTATTTAGTGAATTTGTTTATTTAAAGGTTCGCAAGTCTCAATTCTATAAAAAAGGAGATCTAACTAATGGCAGTTCCTGCAAGAAAAACTTCTAAGCAAAAGAAACGTTCACGTCGTGGTCATATTAAATTAACCACACCAGCAATGCATTACGATGCTACTACTGGTGAATACCGTTTAAGCCACCGCGTTTCACCAAAGGGCTTTTACAAAGGCCGTCAAGTTGCTAACGAAAACAAGCAACAAAATAACGATTAATTAAAGACACCTTGGGGTGTCTTTTTTTATATAATTTTTGATTAAAGGAATAGGTATTAATGAAACTAGTTATTTTACACTCAAGTGATACGCATGGCTTTTTAATGCCAACTGATTATCAAGATAAAAACAATTATGATGCACCAATTTCACTTAGCCGAGTAAGTAGTGTCGTAAAAAGTGAAAAAGAAAAATATGGCGCAGATAATGTTTTAGTTACAGATAGTGGAGATTGTTTGCAAGGATCACCTTTAGCTAGCTTTACACACAAGCTCCCTGAAGAGGAAGGATTACGTAAATTTACTGAAGCTTATAATGAAGTAGGCTATGATGCACGTGCATTGGGGAACCATGATTTTAATTATGGATTAGACTACTTGTCATATTACGTTGATAATAACCGTGCTCCATTTATTAATGATAATGTTTTAGATGCAGAAACTAATGTGCCTTTTTTTGGTAAGGAATACACTATTATTGAAAAGGCTGGCCTGAAAATAGGAATTATGGGAATTACTACCCAATATATTTCTCACTGGGAATCAGAAGAGCATATTAAAGGATTAAAGTTTGTTTCTGGTTATGATGTGCTTTCTAAATTAGCTAAGAAATTGCGCCCACAAGTTGATATTCTTTGTGCTATGTATCATGGTGGCTTTGAGAGTGATCCTTTGACTGGAGAAGCAACTGAGCCTCACACTGGTGAAAATGAAGGCTACAAGATTTTAACTGAAATTCCTGAAATTGATGTCTTTTTAACTGGACATCAACATCGTCGCTTAAACTTAGTTACCCGTGATACTGCAATTGTTCAACCCGGATATCGAGGAGAAGCTGTCGGTAAAGTAGTGATTGATTTTGACAAGGATGAAAAAGGCAAAGTCAAGATTAATGAGATGACTACTGAATTAATTGATAGCAAAGATTACGCCCCTGATCCAGCTATTGAAAAGATTGTTAAGAGCCTTGATGAAGAGACGCAAAAGTGGTTAGATCAACCAATTGCTCACTTATCTGAGCCTGCTCCAATTGAAAATGCAATTAAGGGGAGAATTGAGGGCGCTCCATTTATTAATCTTATCCAACAGATGCAACTTTGGTTTACTGGTGCAGATGTTTCAGCTACTGCAATTATGTCTGAATCAGCTCATGGATTTTCAAAGAATGTTACCATGAGAGAAGTTTTGCTTAACTACCCATACGCAAATCAACTTTGCATTGTTAACCTTACTGGAAAAGAATTAAAGGAAATCATTGAATATTCAGCTGGCTTTTTAGAAAAAGATAAGGACGGTAAAATTAAATTTATCGATCGCTGGATTACACCAAAACCAATGTTATATCATTTTGATCTTTTCTATCCTGTTAAATACGAAGCTGATTTATCTAAGCCAGTGGGTCAAAGATTGACTAAGGTGACTTTAGACGGTAAAGATCTTGAAGATGACAAGGTTTATAAGTTAGCTGTAAACAATTATCGTGCTCTAGGTGGAGGTTTCTACCCAGCTTACAGTATGGATAAAATTGAAAAGATCTTTGACCAAGATTATGTTCAAATGTTTAGTGAGTACTTAACTCATGATGATATTAAAGTAGATACAAGTAAGAATTATAAATTTTACTAAGAAAAAAGCTGTTTCAATTAAGAAACAGCTTTTTATAATATTCAAATTTAATTCAATTATAGTTTACTATACTTACTTTTGTCTTTATGACTTTTGGCAGTAATGGCAGGAATAATAATTGCGAAGAGCAAGCCAAAGACTGCGCCAATAATCAAAGATTGCATAGGATTAAATTGCATCTGAGTTAGAGATGCAGCAATAAAACCGATAATTTCGCAAAAAATGCATGACCAAATCACTGTAATAATGTAGCGCATAATTTCTCCTTCTTTCGCTAGGTATCTTAGCAAAAATAAGATGTTTTAGCAAGCTAAGTTAATAGAATTTGCTATACTTAAATTATCAGAAAGGGTGAGTATATGGGAGCGGTTAGTTTACAAAATTTAAGCAGTTTTACTCTACTTGAGAGTCCAACTAAAGTTAAAAGCTTGGCTGAAAATGCTAAGAAAAAAGGCTATTCTGCGATTGCTTTAACCGATGTCAATATTACCTATGGCCTAGTCGATTTTTATAAGGCAGCAAAAGATATCGGAATTAAACCTTTGCTAGGGATGCAACTTAGAATTAATGGCTTAATTGATGAAGCTAATAAGTATGATCTCATTGTAATTGCAAAAGATGACCAGGGATATAAAAATATTTTACGTTTATCTAGCGCAATTAATCTTTTAACTGAAAATGGTGAAAAAGAGAATGTTCTAACTCTCGAAGATCTAAAAAAATATCTAGGGCATTTAATTCTAATTACTCCAAGCAATTTACATAGTGAACTAAAAATGTTGCAGACTAATAATCCCAAGATGGGAGCAAACTATTTACGAAAGTTGCAAGATCTTCTTCCTAGTTCATCTTCCGTGTATTTAGGAGTCTATGCTGATTCAGGCCAGCAAGAATATATAAATTATATTCGCTCATTAGCAACACAATTTAACTTGCCCCTAACTGCTGTAGAAGACGGACAGTATCTTAACCGGAATGAACAATTTTTAAGACGTACGCTGCAAGCAATTAAAACTAATACTCATTTAGAAAATATAGAGCAGCTAGCTAAACAAGCTGGCTCACACTATTTGAAAAATAGTGAAGAATTGCAAGTAAGTTATCGGAAGTTTGATATTGAAGATGCGTTAAAAAATGCAGAAGAAATTGGAAAAATCAGTACTGCAGAAATTAAGTTCCAAGATCCGCAATTACCAAAATTTAAGCAAAATAAGTTTCCTACTTCAAAAGAATATTTGCATGCTTTAGCTCAAGCGGGTCTTGCAAAAAGATTTAATAACCAAATCCCTACTAAATATCAGGAAAGACTTGATTATGAGCTAAAAGTAATTAACGAAATGGGATTTGATGATTATTTTCTTATTGTGTGGGATGTAATGAATTTTGCACATAGTGTCCATATTACAACAGGTCCGGGGAGAGGATCCGCAGCTGGTTCTCTTGTTTCATATGCCCTTAGAATTACTGAAGTGGATCCAATCGAATATGATTTGCTTTTTGAACGTTTCTTAAATCCGGCCCGTCAGCAAATGCCTGATATTGACTTAGATATTCCGGACAATCGTAGGGATGAAGTAATTAAGTATATGTTTGAAAAGTACGGGATGAATCATGCGGCACAGATTTTAACGTTTGGTACTTTAGCGGCAAAGCAGGTTTTAAAAGATGTTTGTCGTGTTTTTGGATTAAATAAGGTCGAAACCTATCGTTGGTTAGATGCAATTCCGCGCTCTAAGGGGAAAATCACCCTGGCTGAGGCCTATCAAAAATCAAAAGAATTGCAGCTACTAGTGAATACGAATGAATTGAGTAAAATTTTATTTGCGACCGCCGAGCATTTAGAAAATTTACCAAGGCACTATTCAATTCATGCGGCTGGTTTAGTAATTACTGATGATTCCCTAGCGGAAATCGTAGGACTTCAAGCAGGCCCTTTAGGAATTCCCGTGACTCAACAGACAAAATTGAATGTTGAATCACTAGGTTTGTTAAAAATTGACTTCTTAGGATTAAGAAATTTGACGATTTTAGGGAATATTGTTGCAGCTTTAAGAGCAGACGGAATTAACATAGACCCTAATCACATTCCTCTGGATGATCAAGAAACACTTTCCTTGTTTCAACGTGGAGATACGGATGCAGTATTTCAGTTTGAATCTGATGGGATTAAACGTGTGCTTGAACAACTTCATCCAGATAGCTTTGAAGATATTGTTGCAGTTAATGCATTATACCGTCCCGGTCCGATGAATAATATTGATCATTTCATCAATAGAAAACATGGAAAGGAAAGGGTTCAATATCCTGATCCTAGTTTAAAGAAAATTCTAGGCACTACCTACGGGGTTTTGGTTTATCAAGAGCAAGTTATGCAGACGGCCCAAGTTTTAGCAGGTTTTTCTTTAGGAGAGGCTGATCTGTTAAGACGTGCAATGTCTAAGAAAAATGCGGATGTAATTCAACGTGAAAGAGCTAAGTTTATTGAAGGTGCAATTAAATTAGGCCGAAAAAAGGAAACTGCTGAAAAAGTTTATGACTACATTGCACAGTTTGCTAATTATGGATTTAATCGTTCTCATGCCGTTGCCTACAGTAAGATTGCTTTTTGGCTTGCTTACTTCAAAGTACATTACCCAGGAGCCTTCTACTTAGCTTTGTTAAATAGCAATATGGGTAACCGACATAAAATTGCCCAATACCTAACGCAAGCTCAGGAAGCTGGAATTAAGATCTTACCGCCTGATATTGAAAATAGTAAGGCAGATTTTTCATTAGAGAATGGAAAAATTTTAGTTGGTTTAAAGGCAATTCGGGGATTAAGAAGTGACTTATTGAAGCAAATTTTAGAAATTAAGCGTCCAATTAAGTCGATGACTGATTTTTTATGGAAAATAGATAATAATTTACTAAGTGCAGATGCGGTCGAAAATTTAATCAAGGCCGGAACTTTTGATCGACTAGCTCCTAATAGAAATGAACTGTTAAAAATAAATAAAGATTTAGTTGAGAGTGTAAAAATGGCAGGCTCAAATTTATCTTTATTTGAAACATTAGAGCCAAAAGTAGAAGAAGAAAAAATGCCAACTGCAGCTGAAAAATCAGCGATGGAAGTTGAAGCTATGGGCTTTAGTACTGGTATTAATCCGATTATTGCGGTTCAAAAATATGCTCGAAAGTTTAATGCAAAACGATTGCAAGTTTTTGAGAGTAATGAACAAGGAATTGCAGTTGGAAAGTTAATGAAGGTTAAACCAATTACCACAAAAAAAGGTGATAATATGGCTTTTGCCGTTTTTAGTGATACTAGTGGTGAAAAAGACTTTACTATTTTTCCTCAAGTCTGGGAAAAAGTAGGTGAGAACTTGAAGATTGGTGAGATATATTTACTTCAAGTGAGAACTCAAAGTGATCGTTTTAACCCTAATAAAATTCAATTTCTACTTTCTAATGCTCGGCAAGTTAATTTCAAAGATTAATTCAATTTTTTTGAAAGCAAGCAAAAGAGAGCCTAATAAGGTTGAAAGCGAAAACATTTATTTTATAAGGATTATTAGTGAAAAAATAGGCTTTTTTTTGAAGACATTGAGTAAAAAAAATGGTACGATAAAATCGATGTGAGTAAAACACAGAAAATCGTAGAGGTGAATTCATGAAACGGATTGGTATTTTAACTAGTGGTGGAGATGCCCCTGGTATGAACGCTGCCATTAGAGCTGTTACTCGTACAGCTTTGGCAAACGGTATCGAAGTTTGCGGAATTCGTTATGGATACGCTGGTTTAGTTGCTGGTGATATTTTCCAAATGACTTCTGAAACAGTTGCGGATAAAATTAGCCGCGGCGGTACTTTTCTTTATTCAGCTCGTTTCCCAGAATTTAAGGAAGAAGAAGTTCAACTTAAGGGAATCGAACAATTAAAGAAGCACGGAATCGATGCTTTAGTTGTCATTGGTGGTGACGGTTCTTACCACGGTGCATTGAAGCTTACAAGACATGGCTATAATGCTATTGGTCTTCCTGGTTCAATTGACAACGATATTCCTTATACTGATTACACAATTGGTTTTGACACTGCATGTAATACTGCAATGGAAGCCATTGATAAGATCCGTGACACTGCAACAAGTCACCAACGTGTATTTGTTGTAAATGTTATGGGTCGTGATTGTGGGGATATCGCAATGCACGTTGGCGTTGCTACCGGTGCTGACGCAATTGTTATTCCAGAAGAACCTTATGACATTAAGGAAATTGCTGAAAACTTGAAGCAAGGATTTGCTAATGGTAAGAAACATGGAATCGTTGTTTTAGCTGAAGGTGTTATGGACGCTGAAAAATTTAAGGATGAACTTCTTAAATATGGTGACTTTGACGCTCGTGCTAATGTATTGGGCCATATGCAACGTGGCGGAAGCCCAACAATGCGTGACCGTGTAGTAGCAAGTGAAATGGGTGCCTACGCTGTTAAGTTATTACTTGAAGGTAAAGGCGGCTTAGCTGTTGGTATGGAAAACAACAAGCTTACTCACCATGATATTCTTGATTTGTTTGATGCAAAACACCACGGTAATTATGCGTTATACTCATTAAACAAAGACTTAGCCAAGTAGTTTTTGATTTTGTATTATAGGAGATTTTTTCAAGATGAAGAAAACTAAAATTGTTAGTACTTTAGGGCCAGCCTCAAACGATGTTGAGACTATTACTAAATTAGCTGAAGCAGGTGCAAACGTATTCCGTTTCAACTTCTCACACGGTGACCACGAAGAACACCGTGCACGTATGAACATGGTTCGTGAGGTTGAAAAGAAGACTGGTAAACTTCTTGGCATTGCTCTTGATACTAAGGGTGCCGAAATTAGAACTACTGAACAAGAAGGCGGCAAGTTCACTATTAACACTGGTGACACTATCCGTATTTCTATGGACGACACTAAGAAGGGTAACAAGGATATGATCCACGTTACCTACGATGGTCTTTACGACGATACTCACGTTGGTGGTCACGTATTAATCGATGATGGTTTAGTTGACCTTTTGATTAAGGACAAAGATGACGCTAAGAGAGAATTAGTTTGTGAAGCTCAAAACACTGGTTTAATCGGTTCTAAGAAGGGTGTTAACGCTCCTGGCGTTGAAATCCGCCTCCCAGGTATCACTGAAAAAGATACTAACGATATTAAGTTCGGTTTGAAGGAAGGTATCAACTTCATCTTTGCTTCATTCGTTCGTAAAGCACAAGATGTTCTTGATATTCGTCAATTGCTTGAAGAAGCACATTGTGAATACGTAAAGATCTTCCCTAAGATTGAATCACAAGAAGGTATTGACAACATCGACGAAATCTTAAAGGTTTCTGATGGTTTAATGGTTGCTCGTGGTGACATGGGTGTTGAAATTCCATTTATCAATGTTCCATTTGTACAAAAAGAATTGATCAAGAGATGTAACGCTTTAGGTAAGCCAGTTATTACTGCTACTCAAATGCTTGACTCAATGCAAGAAAACCCACGTCCTACTCGTGCCGAAGTTACTGACGTTGCAAACGCTGTTCTTGATGGTACTGACGCAACTATGCTTTCAGGTGAATCTGCAAACGGTCTTTACCCAGTTAAAGCTGTTAAGGCTATGGCTGAAATCGACATGCGTACTGAAAAGCAACTTGCTAAGCGTAACAAGTTAGCTCTTCAAAGATTCGAAGAATACAAGGGTTCAAACGTTACTGAAGCTATTGGTGAATCAGTTGTTAGAACTGCTGAAGAATTGGGCGTTAAGACTATTATCGCTGCAACTGAATCTGGTTACACTGCACGTATGATTTCTAAGTACCGTCCAAACGCTGATATTATTGCTATGACTTTCAACGACAAGATTCAACACTCATTAGGTGTTGTTTGGGGTGTAAAGCCAATGTTGACTGAAAAGCCTAAGACTACTGAAGAAATGTTTGACAAGGCAGCTGAACTTGCTAAGGAAACTGGTCTTGCAAAAGATGGCGATTTAGTAATCATCGTTGCTGGTGTTCCTTTGGGTGAAACTGGTACTACTAACTTGATGAAGTTACAATTGATCGGTACCCAACTTGTTAAAGGTTTAGGTGTTGGTGAACAATCAGTTATCGGTAAAGCTGTAGTTGCAACTTCTGCTGAAGAAGCTAACAGCAAAGTTCAAGATGGTGACATCTTAGTTGCTAAGACTACTGATAAGGATTACTTACCAGCAATCAAGAAGGCTTCAGGTATGGTAGTTGAAGCTTCTGGTTTAACTAGCCACGCAGCTGTTGTTGGTCTTTCACTTGGTATCCCAGTTATCGTTGGTGCTACTGATGCAGTAGAAAAGATCAAGGATGGTTCTAAGATTACTGTTGATGCTCGTCGCGGTGCTGTTTACCAAGGCGAAGCAACTAACCTTTAATCTGAATTAAATAGCTTATTAAAATAGTCAGCGAAAGCTGGCTATTTTATTTTTGTCTTTTTTTCCTTATACTATAAGGTGATAGACAAAATAAAAGGATTGAGGC
>DBFNNF010000038.1:0-22621 GCA_048407585.1 Lactobacillus johnsonii
CATAGTTCTATTATTTTGTAAATTAATTAAATCTATTTGTTGTAAGCTTACAGTACAAAGATACTACCGCATCAATCCAAAACATAACGTTACTATGAAAATAAAAAATCCCCTTAAGTTTCTCAACCTAAGGGGATTAGAAGGATCTGTAATTAGTAACTCGTTACTAATTCTTTTCCTGTAAAATATCTAAATCTTTCTTATATCAATATAATTCTTTAAATCCTATTTGTTTACGACCTTTAGGAATCTTACCTGCTCTAACATAATTATCAAACGTAGCTCTACTAACTTTCAAGTATTTGCAAGCTTGATATTTACTAAGTTTCTCGTTCTTGTTTGTTATTTCAGTAAGATATTCAATAACTTTGTTACACTCATCTGCACTTAAGTTAGAATTACCTGTATCTATGTCATTGATAATTTTAATTAAGAGATCTTTTATAATCTTCATCATAATTACTAACTGTTACCATATATAGCTCCATTAACCAATACTATACTAGAATTAATATATGTAATGCGGTAACATTTATAAGTGCCGCCTGTTAAGGTTCCTAAATCTTGCATTTCTGTATAAATAGTATTGTCAAAAGAAATACTAGTTGAAGAAGGAATTACAATAATAGCATCAGGCTCATCTGCAGAAACAAACAACGTATCTACTTCGTAAGTAGCTCCAGAAGCTCCTGTTCCAACAAAAATTCCAGGTTGTCCAGGAGTAGTTACAGTTTTAAGCTTCTTAGAGAAAATACTATCTAAGTTAATATTAACTACAGAAGATCCTGTATAAGAATTATTTGTTCCATTAGCTGTAATAGATAACGCATATGGATTAGGTAGTGCAACAGGAATTTCATTTGAGCTAATAGGAGTAAATCCTAATGCAGATACAATTTCTGATGAGGTAATATCTTTACCAATTTCAATCCAATTAATTAAAGCAGATTGTCCCATGTTAAATACTCCTGTATACGTTTTACCTGTATTTTCACTAGTAAGGAATGCTCTAACACTTCAATTATTAACTGCAGTATATTTATACGGTTGTAAAGTACCAACGAAAGATTCTCCATCAACTGGGAGATTTGTATATGAACTATTATTATATTCAATTGGTATTAATTGCCCAACTCCATCAAACAAATAGTTATATAATCCAGTTATATTTCCTTTACCTGTAAGCGCGGTTCATGGATACATTTGTCTAACATTATAGTTAGTTACATTATATATATCATCTACTAGTAATGAAACCCCATTAATAGTTTTTAACCTTTTAGATGTAACACTATTAGTTCCTGCACCAATAACAATACGATCTTCTGCTAAATCTTCTGGCATTGTAATAAAGTTTTGAGTTCCTACTCACGATTCAGTAGCATATCCGTCTAAAGATGGAATATCACTTTTTAAAGCTAAATCTGAAAGTAATTGTTCTGACTTCTTAATAGATTTAGTTCCTGCTCCAACAACAATATAGTTATTAGCCAAATCTCCGCTAGCCATTACATCTCCGCCACCCGTAGAGCCAATTTTCTCATCAACTTCATTTTTTGTATATACTTCTGTAGTAGTATAATAATTTCCTAAAGTTACATTTAAGTCTGCTGTCTTAACATAGCTTCCTAAAGTAGCATTATTAACTTTATTATTTAAAGCTGTAGCTACTACTTTATTCTGTACTGGATTTGTAGAAGTAGTACTTAAAGTATCATCTACTGTAATTGGGTCTGGAATTTCAGGAAAATCAGTAATTTGAGATACTGTATGCGTATGATTTTTAACTGCAAAAGATCCTACATTATATTGTGAGTCTTTAATATGTTTACCGTCCTTATCAAATGCTACAAGATTTCCATCTACAGCGGTTACTGGACCTGTAACATCTCCTATTCCAGCTTGTGCAGAATCAGCAGGTGTATAACCAAGAATTTCAACAATATCGTCTTTTGTTGCATTTAGCTCAGACAAAGAAGTTGGAACTACAATATTTGCAACCCCTTCTTTAGAACCATTTCACGCATCAAGTAGATCAACACCATTCTTCTGAATTTTCAAACTTTCAGGAGTAATAGATCCATTAGTAGTAATATTAGTAATACTTAAAGTATTATTAGAGATTTTATTATCTAAAGTATCTTTAATAGAATCTACTTGAGTTTTAGTATAATAATTTGTTAAATCAACATCTGTTGTTCCAATCTTCTCTCAATTTCCTTCTACGTATACATATTCATCATGTATATCAGTTCCTGTACCAGCTTTCTTTACTAAATAGATAATATTACTTTCTCCAGTTGTTGGAAGTGTATCTACTACTGTAATTTGTAAATTAGCTAGATTATCAATAAGTTCTTTTAATATTTTACCTTGTCTTGCAGATAATGCTTTTTCTGTATCAGAACTAGTAAGATTATCTATAATAGAAGCCTTTAATTGATCGCCAATCTCCACATTAACAATATTATCAATCTCATCGCTTAAATTAGTAATACTTGAATTAATAGTAGCTAAATCAGCATTAAAATCTGAATTCAATGAATCAATTGCATCTTTTACTCCTCCAGATAATACTAAATTAGTACTATCTTTAGTAGGAGTTATATCTGCATTATTTATTTTATCTACTGCTACAGGAGCAATAGTAAGTGCGTTATTATATTCCTCTTCAGTTCCTTTATATCCACCTTCAACAGCAATAGTATATGCATCTCTTCCATCAGCTCCTTTAATCGATTCTAGTCACTCATCAAGAGTACCTTTATAACCTTGCTGTACTGCTAATTCGTATGCAGATCTACCAGGTGCACCTATTGAGCCAGGAAATATAACCCACTTATTTTGTGCTTTATCAAAAATTTTTACACTCATAATTTATATATTTTAAAGCATTAAACATATGCTGCACCATTAACAGCAATTTTTCCATTTGCCATATAACTTAAGCAGTAGATATAATAAGTTCCAGATAAATCTGCAAGACCATCCATCTTAATTGCATTAGAAGCAGTAAATGTAAGTCTAGCAGTGCTTATAATAACTGAATCAGGATTACTTGAACTAAACCCACTCAGAGAAGAAATAGTTCTTGATAAAGTATTACTATAACTATATCCTGCAGAAACTGTTGAACTCTTTAAAGTAGACACTAATAGTATTCTTGCAGTATTTATAGCTACCGCAGATGAACCTGTGTATGAAGTTCCATTAATTGTTAGCGCACATGGATTAGGTAATGCAATAGGAATTTCAGGTATATCACTGGTGTTAGCAGGAGTATAGCCTAAAGCAGAAGTTACATTACTTTTACTTAATGAAATAGTCCCAGAAGACAATGTAATATTACTTCCAACTTTAACTCCACCAAGTACTGAACTTGTAGCTGTAGGAAGAGTGTATTTAGTATCTGTTGCTGAAATAACATTTCCACTAATTGTAATATTAGCTCCAGCAGTATAAGTTCCAGCTGGACCTGTCGCTCCTGTATCTCCTTTCAAATTAGTGAATGCAAAGTTAAATACTTTTGCAGTATTTGAACCTGATGCAGTTACTGTTACAGAAGGTGTTCCAACAGTATTAGTAACTGAAGCAGTTGGAGTACCAAATCCTGCTGCTGCACCTTGAGCACCAGTAGCGCCTCTTGGAATACCAAAAGTAAACTTATTAGTAGAAGCATCATAACTAGCTGTAGCAGAAGATCCTGCAGCTAAAGTAGAAGCAACTACAGAAACTGATGTAGGAATATAAGAAGTACTGTTAAATGCATTACTTCCAAGTGTTTTTAATGTTCAACCATTAGCTGTACCATTAGATACAATAGCTTGATTAGCTGTGGTTGTAGAGCCAGTTAAAGTTGTATAGGATTGTGTATGTGCACTAGGGGTAAATGTAGAAGGTTTTCCTGTAATACTTGCCCAAGTTTGCGCTGGAACTGAAGTAAGATAGCCTTTATTAGTTACTCACTCCTCGGTAGCTACTAATTTCTCATTTTGATAAAATCTAGTTGCATATATTTCTGAGGCGTTACCTTCAATAGAATTTAAAGATTGTATTCTTATTGGTATTGAATTTGCTCTACCAATAAGCAACATGGTTGAACTTTGGAATTGTGTTGATCACCATGCTTTACCTGAATTAGTTCCAAATATAATAGGGGCTGCATAATCAGTATGATTTATTTTTCCTGTTGTATTATATTCATTGCTAGTTGTTGCACTATTTGTAAAAACTTTAAATCCGTTCATAAAGTTTTTAATTCCAGTTATATTTTCATCAACAGAATTTTTTACATATCCTGCAGAAGCATGATTTCCTCATCCATAAGCAGTATCCCAATTTGTTTGTTTTGCGGTAGTAGGAATTGAGTATCCTGAAGTATAACTTAAAGCAAGCGTTCCACTTGCTGTAATTGGAGAACCTGATATACTTAGTCCTGTAGGAACTGACATTGCTACTGAAGTTACTGTACCTTTGTTTGTTGTAAAACCAGAATCATTGGTAAACTGACTTAGCTTTGTAGGAGCATTAGTCACTCCAGACCAAGGCACACTTGTAGCAGCCCCTGCAGTAAATACTTTAAATTTAGTAGCAAAAGTAGATGCAGATTCTGATACGCAGAAGTACATAGGACCTCCTGAACCAATCTGAACAACATCTCCTTCTTGTATAGTTAAACTCATTGCAGCTGATTGGGACTCCACTACATATAATCTCTCCATTGCAGCCGCAGGAATTTTAGAAATAGGAATCTCAGGAAGTCTATCAGCATTAAGAGTTCCAGAAGTAATTTTAGATGCATCAATATTAGCTAATGTAGTACTAATAGAGATATTTGTAGAACCATCAAAAGTAGCACTACCAGATACTGCTCCAGCTATTGCTATAACTCTTGAGGTTGCTAATTTAGTAGCTGTTCCAGCATTACCACTTACAGAAGTAGGTAAAGCAGCTTTAGTAACTGTTACATTATGTCCTGATACTGTCACTCCAGATACATATTGTCCTGAAGTAGCGGCTGCTCCTCCAGTTAATGAAGGAATATCAGCTTCGGTAATGTATCCTTTAGAATTAATAAGGGCTATAACTTCAGCCTCACTAATATCACATTTATAATATGTTCCGTGTGTCCAAATTTCATTTGCATCCTGGATGAACACAACACTTGATTCCTGGATATCACCAACTCCCAATCGTGAAGTGAAATTGGCTTTCGTCTTAAAATGGACGAACCTGTTTGTAATTTTTGCCATTTTAACCTTATTTAAAAAATTAAAAATAAGGGAATGAGAAACTCCCATTCCCTATTGATATGTTATTCAAGCTCAACCCAAGTCATTAAGCTATTAGCATAAGCTTTAGCAGAGTTGAGAGCAGTAGTTGCAGCACCAGCAGTATCAAAAGCTGAAGTTGCTACATATGCTGCTGAATTTAAACCTTTAACAGGCACATCAGTACCTTTAACAGAAATTGTTCCGTTTGCTGAACCTGTAGCGATATTAGCTTGTTGTAAAGCAGAATCAGCTTTAGTACCTTGAGCAGAAGTTGCATAAGCACTTGATTCGGTATAAGCCGCACTCTTAAGACCATTAACTGTACCTTTAAGCTGTTTACTAGACATGCTAAATTTAACTTGTCCATTAGTAGTATTAGCAGTATCTACAGTAATAGCCCCAGTTTGTCCTCCAAATGATTGAACTCCAGAAGCAGCGACAGAAGTAATTCTGCTATCCATTGCTTTAATTGCAGTTTGAAGATCATCCTCACCATATGTTCCATCACCTCCAACTAGAATATCTGCACCAGCAAGCACCACATTAGCTGATAATGGTTTACTATTAACGGTTCTTGTAGTTGGAACCTTTCCGTTAAGAGCAGTAACAAGTCCAGAGATTTTAGAAATAGCTAAAGTAGGTATATCAGCTACTACAAGAGCTCTGCGGGAAACAGTAATGATACCATCAGTTTCAGAGACTGCAGAAACAACTTGACCTGTAACAGCAGTGTCAGCTTTATCTAAGGTTTCTATCTTAGTATTAATTTCACTTGTAACAGCAGTTTTAGTAGCATAAGCAGATAGATCAATTGTTCCACCTAGCTTATCCCACATTCCTGTTTGAGTTCCTGCACCATCTCTAATAGCTACAAAGTTTGAACCAGCTTCAAAAGCTTCTTCATTTAGAGTACCTGCAGCAACTACGTTATAAACATCACCAATAACAACTCCTGTAAGGGCAGTAAGAGCTGCAACATCATCTACAGAACCCTTCATCTTGTACACACTACCAACAGCCTCGGCTACTTTTTTGTCAACTTCTGTTTTAGTGTATGTAGTAGCTTGAGGAGCTGCTGCTTCAGCCGTAGCTTTAACTGCATTAAGAGCAGTTGTAGTAGCTTTAGCAGCTAAGTCTGTAGTCAGACTAGTTACTTTACTTTGAGGAATTTCTCCTACAGCAAATGTAACAGTACTAGTTCCAGACTGAGTAACTGTTGTGCTATCTCCCTTATAAACAATAGCGGCAGGAATTTTGCCAATCTCGGTGTTTGTATATGATTTAGCTGAACGAATTGCAGACGATTTTGCTTCATCTGTATATTTCTTCAGTCCATAATAACTCTGTACAGTTGAGGCATCTCCAGATGCTCCAATATTTAACTTCTTTGCTAACTCTGTAGTAACTGCAGAAGCTGAAGCTACATCTGATAGATTTAGAGAAATCTCTTCTCCGCTTTCATTAATAATTTTAAGGGTTTTGGCACTCTCATCCCAGCTTGCAGATTTGACGCCATCACCAAATTTATCAAAGGCAGTAGCACTTGTTGCTACTTTAATCATACCTGTTGATGTTTCAAAGTAAATTCTACCAACTACAAGACCTGAAGTGGGAACTGTAGCAATTTTTTGAAAACTTAAATTTGTTGCCATTTTATATTTTTGAGTTTTTACCTCCCCCACTAACGTGAGGAAGGGGAATTAATATTTTTTATTTAGCTTCTGTCCAATACATATCCAATTTACCATCGTCTCCAACTTTAATTGAAGATGAAGTTGATACTAATTTAGATATATTTACTGCTAAACATCTTGATGTTCCTGTATCTGTATCTGTAATAGTAATAGTTTCATCAGGACTTGTTAGTGATGTAATACCTCCTGCAACAGCGGTTCTAATACTATCACTAAGAGCCTGCATACCAGCAGCGATTGTTTGATCTGCACCAATTTCAGCACCACCAGTAATGGAAACTCCAACTTTTACAGTTGAGCCTTTTATTCCACTAAGATCCAACTTAAGACCTTCGGCTGATTTTGATAGTGCTTCATTTGAAGCTGGATCTAACTTAACATCAATAACATTTTCTTCTGTAATTGAAACTGCATTACCAGGAGTTAATTCGTCTTGCTTACCTCCAACAGATGTTTGTAAAGATTCAATGTCAGATTTATTAGTTCTGATTTGATTTAAATCAGTATCAGAAATTAAACCTGAACCTTCAACCTTATCAACTTTGTTATTAAGCTGATTAGTAACTGTAGTAATCTGTCCTTCTAAAGCTGTATCTGCAGCCTCTAGTTCTGTTTTTGCTGCAGAAATTGCATCATCTACTTGTGACTTTGTATAGTATCCTGAAAGATCAATTGTACCTCCCAGTGGATCCCACTTGGCACCATCCCAAGCATAATTAGTTCCAGCAGGAGTAGTTCCATGAGCTGCAACGACATTCCATACATCACCTTTCTTATTTCCAGAAGATGGAAGTTGGTCGTAACTATCTTTAGTACCTTTATAATCAAGAGCTGCAGCCACAGAAGCTTTCAGATCATCTATAAGAGTTTTTAAAGCTTTACCTTGTGCCGCAGAGAGTGCAGCATCCGTTTTATCACTTTCAAGTGAATCAATAATCTCAACTATTCCTGCTGTATTAGGAAATGATTTTCAAGCAGCTTCGAATTGTTCTTGATTGAGAGTACCGCCAACAGCAATATAAGAATGATATAAAAAGTCTTGGACTGAATATTGATCCATAGCTTCATCACATGGATCATACCAAATCTTATCCTGCTCTGGCTCGTTATTTGGAAAATCAGATTGACATCCGATTGCTATATTTTCATCACCAGGATCACCTTTTTCTCCTTGAGGAATTCCAAACTTAAGATTTGCATCACTAATATCTGGATTTAAATCAGTTACATAAGGTTGTGCGTCTGGTGCTAATTTTTCTACTTCAGAAACTACAGTTATTGTAGCAGGTTTTCCTTTAGGAACTTTTACATTTAAAGCTCATTCTCTAGGAGCATTAGTTTTATCAATTACTAATGACGGATTTTGATCTCACTCAACAGTTTCAATAGTTCCTGCATTAAATCTTGGAAGTACAGAACCAGTAGCAGTAATAACTTTACTTGATTCCATTGTAAGTTCTAAACTACCTTCTGCATCTGTAATATTAACAGACTTAATAGAATCTCCTTTTAGCTCATTTAAGTAACATAATACTGTCCATTCACTAACAGGAACTCCATCATAACCTCAAAGAATGCGATCATCTAAAAGAGTAGCAGGATCTCCAAAAACTCTAATAAGTTTAGGCGTTTTACCAGGTTCTCCTTGATCTCCAATAGATCTTCCTAGTATTTGCCAAGTAACACCATCATTATATGATACATATCATTTATTATCCGTGATTTTAAGTATAGGACTAATTCCATCCTCTCCATCTTTACCATCACGTCCATTTCGACCATCAGTTCCAGGACGACCTTCTGAGCCTCTTGCTCCAGTAGCTTGACCAATATCTTTTCATGAAGATTGGTTATCCATTGAAAGCATCCAGCGACCATTTTCTATTCGAAGATAAGGAGTTATTCCATCCTTTCCATTCTTCCCATCTTTGCCATTTACACCATCCTCACCTACAGCTTTACCTAGGTTTTCTCATTTATTATTATCATAGGAAAGCATCCAGTTACCATTTTCTATTTTGAATACTGGTGTTTTTCCATCAGCTCCCTTTGGACCAGTGTTTCCTGTATCTCCTTTAGGTCCTTGTACAGGTACGTTTTCTTCAGTTTCTGGATCTTTTAAAGGTTCTCCGTTTACAGTTAAATAGTATAAATCACCTTTTTTTAGTAATCCAAGAACTGGAGTTTTTCCTTCTGGACCCTGAGGACCAATAATATTTGTTGAAGGAATTGAAGTAGGAGTTTCATCATCTAGTTTCCAAGAAATTATTCCATTTTTAACTTCAGGAACTCATACTTTGCCAGCAGGTCCTTCAACTCCTGCCATTACAAAAGCTCAGAAAAGATTTGGTTTAATACCAATGATTTTATCGTTTTCTCGAACTAATTCAGGCATATTTAACGAAGATGATGTATGACTTCTAATGCAAGACAATAAAGCTCCTTCAAATGATACAAAATCTACAATATATTCGTCATTAAAATAGTGAGTATTTGTTATTCATTCTCCCGCCATCTTAAAGGAAGTTCCTTTATAGAAATCTCTTGAATTATAAGCTCCAGAATACTCTCTTGAATTTTGTAGATCTATAGTAGGTAATATATTATTTTTCTTCATAGTTTATTATTTTGACCCTAATATTAAAAATGGAACACTAATACTTGTTGTTGGTACTTTGCCGTCTGCAGTTCTTACATCTAAAAAAGCTCCATTAATCCTGCTTTTTGCTGAACCATAGAACATTTTTAGCATGGCTCCATCTCATATAGGTTGTGAAAAAGCTATTGTACTTATTGATAAAGTTCTACCGTTATAAATACTTGTTAAATCTAAATTTGCAGAAAAATTTCCAGATTGACTTACAGTTAATACTAAATCAGTTCTACATCTAGAAAAACCAGATAAAGATGGCACCCCAGATGAATTAAAATAAACTTCTCCACATGCTAAAAATGAATCACTATTATAATCGTCATAGCTTTTATAATAAAGATCTGAACGTAGCGTTCCATTTTGTTTCCATGTTTTTAACTCAAAATCTGATGTATTCTCTACTCAAATTGTTCCAACATAGTAATTATTAACTATTGAAGATGGAACAAATTTAAATTCCAATACTCCTCCAGCTGGAAGTAAAATTTGAGAAGCATTAAAAAGAATTGGCTTATCATAACTGAATAGTAGTCTACCATTATAATAACCACAAATTTTAATAGATTCATCATCGTTTCCATTATCAAATGGATATATAAATAATTGTTTATCAGACTTATTATGAATTACTCCAGAATACGAATCATCAATATTTAATTGATATTCAGAAGCATTTACTTTAAGAGTTACATCTTCATGTATCGTTGGAGAATGTATAATTTCAGAATATAATGAATCTAGTATATGTGGATCAGATGACTGAGTAAGACTATATTGTTTAATGTTTTGAATAATAGCATTATTAATTTTAATGTTAGTTAAATCAACACTTCCATCACTACCAAACTTAATCTTTCCAGCAGCCATATGTCCAGCTCCAGTTCTAAAATCAAATAGTATATTTGGAGTAAACTCACCTCCTGTAGGAATTTCTGGATCAAAGTTTTGATATTGTGTAGATGTTTGTCCACTTGCATCAATACCTTGTTGGCTAAACATATAGTTTCCATTAAATACAGCAGATCCAATAAGACCGTTAGCGATAATCCCAATTTTAGTATACAGCGCTTCAAATGCATCTAATTTAACTCAACTATTACTAGTATCAGTGCTAGGAGATTCATTACTGTGTAATGTTCCTTGCCAAGTTCCTACTATATTTAAAACATAATAGTTAGCATCATTAGAATCATATACATAAGGAGTTTTATCTGCGGTTCCTTGATATACAGTATTAACATTATAAATACCTTCAGGATAAATTATTTGTCCTTTAGAACCATTCTCTCCATTTAATCCATTAGTTCCACTTAATTTAGTAGGAGTACTTCAACTACCTTCAATTGTACCAACTTTATCAGCGTTACTTGTATAATTTACTCTAGCTTGAATAAACCAAATATAAGGAGTCTCTTCAGTTGGAGTTGGAACCGCTAAATTCCAACCTGTTGGCTGTCTTGTTGTTCCAGGAGTACTTGTTCCTTCATAAATAGTTGTAGTTCCTAAGCAATAACGAACTTCAATACCAATTCCAGGTAACCCATCAACTCCATCTTTACCTGCTGGACCAGGATCACCAGTAATTCCAGGTTCTCCTTTTATTTTAGTTCATTTATAGTCAGAAGGATCATCACTATCATTTATATTATAATCTACATAAATTCCAATTCAAGCACCTGGATCTTCTCCATTGTTACCTGTAAAGGTTACACCTCCATCATTAGAGTATTTAATATGTAGATAACTTGTTTTTCCATCTTCTCCATTAGTACCTGGGATTCCTTGTTCTCCCTTTTCTCCTTGAATTCCTTCAAATCTTGCCCAAGTATAGTCAGAGGGATCTGTACTATCTGCTTGAGTAAAATCTACATAAGTTCCAATATATGTACTTGGAGTTTCAGTCATTTGACTTGAAGAAGTAGGGTTAGCAACAGCAGAATATTTAATATGAAAATATGTAGTTCTTCCATCTTCTCCTGGAGTTCCAGGAATTCCGTCTGTACCATTTGTACCATTTTCTCCACTTATAACAACTGGAGCAGTCCAGTTTGTATTTAAAGTATCATCAGGATTAATAGTTGCTGTAGTCATCCAGAGATATCCATCTTTAGATTTTTCAGGAGGAACCACAGACCATCCTGAAGGAGTTCTTACTGTTGCGTTTAATGTAGGAGGATTTGAATTACTTGTATTTACAGCAAATCTAAATTCTGTAAATTTGCCATCTTGAGCTTGGCCATCTCTACCATTAACTGGTATTACTTCTGACCATTCAGTTACAAGTCCTGTTTCTCCATTAACTGTTCCAATACATTGCCACCAGTTTCCACTAGTTGTAGGATAATCTTCCCATCCAGATGGACTAGGACTATTTCCTGTGGGTTTTGATGGTTTACTATCACTTAGTTTATAAACATAAGTTTTCCAGTTTGGCGATACTGCATCTTGTCCTTTTTCTCCTGTCATTTGAACAGGATCTGATCATTCTCCAACAAGACTAGAATTTCTAAAAGATGCTGTAATTGACCATATAATTTCAGAGGATGTGTGAATTGGAACAACAGTAGTTCATACAGATCCAGGATTTGTATTAGTTTTATTTACAATAGGAGGAGTATTAACACTACTACTTTTTGCATACATTAACTTAATGCTTAATCCATCTTCTCCATTAGAACCATCAGTTCCGTTTGTTCCGTCCTTACCATCTTCTCCATCTTTACCATCAGCTCCTTTAGGTAATCCAAAACTAAATTTAAATATATCCCCTTCTAAAACTACATTAGCATTAGCTTCAGTTGTTGAAGAAACATTAGCTACTTCTGCATCAAAATTAGGAATTTCTCCGCCTTCAGAAATAGTTTTTCATTCTGTATCATAATCTGCATCAGATTTTTTAACTAATGCTTGACCAGTAGTTCCTCCAGGAATTACTCCAATTCCATCAGAGCCATTCTTTCCATCAGTTCCATTTTGCCCAGGATCACCTGTAGCTTGGCCTATATCTTGTCAAGTTTGACCTTTATCCATTGAAAGTAGTCAACGACCATCTTCAATTTTTAATTGTGGAGTAATACCATCAGTTCCACTCGGTCCGATAGGACCAATATCGCCTTTATCTCCTTTTTGACCTTTACCACTATTTCCCATAATAAAAGCTCAATATGGATTAGATTCTACACCAACAATTATATCGTCTTTATAAATTAGATTCGGCTTATTTCATTCTGATGATAAATGACCTCTTAGACAATACAATAAAGCTCCTTCACAAGATATAAAATCAATAATATGTTCATCGTTGAAATAATGAGTGTCTGGAGTTCAGGCTCCTGCCATCTTAAAAGATGTTCCTCTATAAAAATCTCTAGAACTATACATTCTATAATAGTCTTGAGAATTTATTGCATTATCTATGATTACATTAACATTAGATCTCTTCATAATATTGAATTATTTTGATTATTTCATTATTAGTTGGATTACCGTGTTCAATATAATCAATTGCATTAATTAATTCGTTCATTGTAAATAATGCTTTTTTATCAGGTAAATGCCCAATATTAATATTAATTAATTCTTGAACAAATATTTTATATAATTCATTATATAGAATTTCCACAACCACAACTATTATTTATATTACCTAATTCCTCTCCACATAAAGAATTACATTAAGATAAATTATCTAATATTCTTTGCGCTTCTGTAAAGTTCCCCATATCTTTTAGATAATCAAACACATACATAGCACTTAATAAGAAATCTCTGCGATTCCTTAAATTTTCATCTGTTTTACATTTATCATAACTACATATTTTACTGTTATTCAACAGTAATTGCCGTTGCAAATATACTAAACATCTTTGTAATTTGCAAATACTAAAGACATTTTTTATTGGACAATAGAAAGTTTGTGAAGCCTTATTTTCTTGCACAAATTCATATGCTTCTTTATAACCAATAATTTCAGAATTTTCAATTACTTCGTCTAATGTATATCCTTCCTGGTCTGTAATATTAGATTTATAAAGATCCCCATTTAAAAAAAATAATTCATCTATTAAATTAATATATTTATCAGGCTCTTTATCGTCTTGAAAATGCATTAATTGTGGAACTACTAATTTATAATAAGAATAAGTTCCGTCAACATTTAATGTAAATTCAGATGCAAATCTACTTAAATAGTGTCCCCGATTATGTAATTCCTTTCTTATTTTTACTGATTCTGGAAGCAAATTTTCGTCAGTATTATAAGATAGAAATTCTAACATTATATACTGACTTAAATCTACACCTAAATAATCACTATTATCTACAGCAATTAATTTACAATCAGATCTAACAATTACATCAATATTTATTTTTTTATTCATATTATACAACTTGTTTTATTTTATCATTATAAGGATTAGTATCAACTGTTTCTGCAGCTTGAATTTGAACTTGTTGCTGTTTTGTTTCAATAAGTTTATCGTTATAATCCTTATCGTTTTTAACTTTTTCTCTTTCAATAGCTACTTTTTCAGCTTCAAGTTGTAGTCTAGCTTGACTATTTTGTTCAAGTTGATTTTGTGATTGACCTAATTCCCTTTGTAATTGTTCATTTTGTTTCTGTAACTGTTGCAGATTTTGTTCATATTGCTGAAGTTGTTGCTGCAACTGAGAAACACTATTATTTTCTTCCTTCTTAACAGCAGTAGCTTTAGCTACATAACGTTTAAGTTCGGACATACTATTGGCAGTTGCAATACTTACTGCCATATCAGGATCTGACATTCCAGCTTTAATTAATTCAATATTAAGAGCCTTTACAGTTTCCATATCTTTAAAAGACTTAGAACTATCCTCAATATGTAAATCAAAATCTGTAAGTGTATAATGTTCAGGAAGTGCAGTAAATATTCTTGAATATTTATTACCTAACACAATAGTACCAGTAATACCATTTGGATATACTAATTTAGCTAAATTAAGCATATCATAATTAGCTTCTTTATAAATGATATCCATGGTTTCAAAATATTGTTTAGTTAATAAACCTGACATTTTAACTCCAAGTTGAACATTAGATACTGCGTCTCTCTGTTCATATTGAGCTAATCTTTCAGGTAACACTCCTGTAATTGAAGAAGCTTGTTGTTCTACAGCTTGAATAGCTAATTGAATACCTTGAATAGCTTGGGCTTTAACTGTGTCATCAAATCCATTAAAAATAGTATTTGGCATACCTTCGCTGCCTTCTTCTTTACTATTTATTAATGCTAGCCCATTTTTTTTATATGCTTGTCAAGATTTAACTCTGTCTGTTAAATCGTCTCCTAAAAATGATGGAATAAAAGACACGTCCATCCAATCTCCAACTCCTCCTGAAGAAGCAATAAGGTTGTCTCTACAGTAAATTAAGAGATCTAGCTTATCTTGTAGATCCATAGTATTAGTAACTAAAGAATATGGATCTCCATTCTTATCTAAGAAAAATATTCCATTGACAGATAATCTACATCTACTTGGACAATCGGCACTTCTTACGATATATTTTGACTCTCCACGAGTAATGTATACTTCTGAACCAATTTTTACTCCTTCGTGCCTCGTTAATTCTCCAGTTTTATAATCTACTTCAATTCACTCAACTTCATATACAGGAATAAGATGATTCTTTATAGGTTCTATTGAATCATAATCTCCAGGCCATCCTGGATGTGCTTCAAGTCCTGCAAGAATACCTGTATGTAAATTATCAGCTCGTAAATTAGGCTCAGCAGGTTTACCAACATATCTAACCAAATAAGTAGGAGATGTTGAATCTGCAGTTTGTTGCATATCTCTAATTTTTTTAGCTGCTTCTGTAGTTAATTCTGATCTGAATGTGTTTAAGATATCTTCTTTTGACATTCATTTTCTAATAACAACTCTCTTAGAATCTGCAAGATAAGGAGAATTTGGATTACGTTCTATAAATGTATTAACAGGATTTAAAATTTCAATATTGACATTTGAATTACTTTCTGTAGGTTTTACTCTATAGTAACAAGTACCTGTAACAAGTAAATCTGTAAGTAATTCTGCCATTTTACGTTTTAAATCGATGTTTCTTGATTGTCTTAAATAATCAAGAATATTTTGTGCAGCAATTTCATATTCAGAAACAAAAGATTGATCAATATCTTGTTGAATTGAGTTGATTTCTTTTTCAATAAAAGGATCATTTACACTTTCTTTATTTTAAATAATAGCTGCAATAATGTTATTCTTTAAATACTGTTGCAAATAATTAAATACTTCTGCACTAATTTTAAGTTGCTTTTCTCTCATTATATTTGAAACAGTCTTTTCATCTTTGCAAGATACTTTTAAATCTTGATTTAAACCTAGATATTCTCCAACTAATACATCAATATGTTTCTTAATTAATGGTGTAAAACTAACTGATGTAGGAGTCCCAATTCCGTAATTTTCTTCTAGGTGTTTGAATTGATCTGCATCTCTACGACAATGATAATATCCATAAGCTTTTCTTATAGCAACTTTATCATATACAAGATTACCTATCGCATCATTAATCTTCTTTACTTCATTCTCTATCACCATATTCTAATACTATATATTGATTTCCTTCACCTGGAGTAGTCATTTCTCCAGAATAATATTTTGTTCTATCCAGTTGCCTATTTCTAAGTTCTTTTTCAAGAAATTCGAAAAAACCTTCTTCATCACCTTCATAGACTAAAACTAATGGAGCTTTTCATTGATTCAAATCTAAACTTAATTTCCATTGATTACCATCTATAGTTAATGTAAAGTCTCCAGTGTAATATGCACACATAGCCTTTTCAATTATTTCATATACTTTATCAACGAGTTCCATTCTTTTGCGGTATTACTCCATATTCTTTATAGCCTTTTTCATTAGTGAACCATCCAATATTTTCTCATTCTTTTGCTAATTTATCTTGAGCAGCAGGTCGTATATTCATTAATTCTTCATCTGCAATTTCCGCCATTTCCATAGCTGCAATAATATCGAACTTTCGTTTATTTTCTCAAGAATATTTTAGCAATTGTTCAAGCATTTCATCAATATCAATTGAATAACAATAATCATTAACGAAGTTATTAATTAATTCAAGACCATGCTTAATAATAGCTTCTGTAGCTGGTACACCAATCATTTGTGAGTTGCCTCTTTTCATATCTCCAAGAGTTGAAGCAGGACGTTTCATAAATAGACTATCTTTCTTTTTTTCTTTAAAATATGTAACAATACTAATCTTAGTATGTTCTAGTAGTGCTTTACAATTATATCATACTAATAATTTCATTGCTACATCATATGCTTCTCGAATATCTCGAGGACGATCTTTATAAATCGCAACATATTTCGCTTCTTGTAATCCATATATCCGTTTCTTAATAACTATGCAAAAATCAGATACATCTGTTGAGGTAGAAGAATCTCCAGAACCTTGGTCAATAGAGTCTATTCCTGCAACATATAGATTTTTTAATACAAGACCATCTTCATCACGAAGTGGCCTTTCATATATAGCAATTTTACTATTTGGATTACTTATAACTTTTACTTTTGTTAAATCAGGAGTATCCCCAGAACGATCTCATAATAATGACACATACTCTGGTTTTAATCCTGCTTTAAATATTCTAATTTGGGTTAATCTATCTGCAATTGCGATTGAATCAAAGATATTTTCTCCCTGTTTATATAATGCTTCATTTGGAATAAAACAGTGCTCTGCACAATAATCAAGTAGATCTTTGCCACTTAATTTTTTACGTTCTTCCTCATAAAACTTTTTAAATTCTTCAGATTGTGTAACTCCTCTTGTATCTAAAAATTCTTCTCGCAAACTAAACTTATGAGCTGGAATAAAGAAAGCTGTTAATTGTGGCTTTCTATCCTCTGTATCATAGTTTTTATATGGAAGTACATTATATCCTTCTGGTTTTGCAAAAATATTTGATAAGCCTTCAAGTGCCATATCATCACCACCTGTACCTAAAGCAATACGTGTGCCAAAATGATAACCACCAAGCTCAACAAGAGCATTACCTTTAATCCAACTTTTAGTTAAATATTTATTAGATCCTGCTTCTTCATAGATTAATCTGTCGACACGATCGCCACGAATTTTATCAGATGTATCAGCAATTACTGAATCAATTTCTGACATTCAACCATATTCAACTCCATCAGGAGTAACTTGAGATGCACGTTTAGTATCTGCATTATTAACTTTTTGTCGTAGGTGACGCATACCTCCATTAGTATTCATGTCTAATCAGTTTAACTGCTTTCAACATTTAGTTTTTAAAGGAGTAAGTTTACCTTCTGCAGCGCAAGTTAATAAAGAACGATAACCTCTATTAGTTATATAAGGTCTTACTGCTAAACAAGCAACAATCTCAGATAGTCCAATACCACGAGCTTTTAATATAGCTACATCTTTATGTAGTCTTTCAGCCATTTCAACATAATGAAAGAATTCATATTGTTTAGCTAGGAATGTTGGGAACTTTTCGTTACGACCTGCACCACCTCTAGCCCCTTCAGAAATAACTTCCATTCTATAGAAATTTAAAAAGAAATAATGATCTCCTGTAATTCTATATTTACCAACTGTATAACCCTCAGTACAACGTTTATATTGTTCTTTTCAGAAATCATTATAAGGTTTTGAATCTGCAGGATATTCTGTATATGATCCAGTTCTATCATAAATTTGAGCTAGTTCATTAAAAGGAGTAGGATCAAAATCTAAACCTTGAGTTTCATTAATTGGTCGATATCCAGTTAATTCATATGATAACTCTGGATCAAAGTAAAGTACATCTTCGGTGACCGCCACATCTCACAAACTATCTCTCTTTTTATAAAAATCAGTTGCAGTATACTCAAATTGTTCTGTAGTGTCTTTTTTCTGATCTCCAAGCATTTCTTGTAATTGCTTTTTTAATTCTTCTTCAAATTTATCTGAAAAAGATTGAGGAGTTGGTTCAGGTTCTTTTATTGATTCTATAAGTTCTTTATATTTGTCTTTAGAAGTTTTCTTTATTTTTTATCTGTTCAAGCATTTTTTTACGTGCTTGAGACATTGAAGATTTAATTGTCTTTACCATACTTAACTATCCATAAATCCAGGTTTTACATCCCCTCTATTTTTAGCATTGGATTGCATTTGATCTTTTTTATAATTAAGCTCAAGTTCTTTTAATTTATCTGCCATAACTCCAATACTAGCAATATCGGCTAATACATCTTTTGCCTTAAAGATAGGTTTACTATTATTATCTCTCTCTCCAAGGTCTATATTATCTAAAGATACTCTCATTTTTTCAAGAGTTCGATACGCTGTTTTTATAAGGCTAAGTATTCTAGAAGAATCTTTGATTTCCATGTATTTTCTAACTGCTGCATGGAAGACTGGATCGTCTCATTCTTCTTGAGTTAATCCAGAATCTTCCATAGCTGCATCATGCTTTTGTCTCTCTAAGTATTGTTGATATGGACTTTTTCAGTCACAAAACAACCATATATATTTAAATTCTCTTCAAGCTCTTAACCTCTTTGTTCCTTTTGGATCTTCTTTACATTTATTTCTTTCTATATCTCACAGCGCTGCAAACTCCTTTATTAATAGTATTTCGTATTCGTTAATCTTTAGATTACATGTTACATTATCATAAAGGAATAAATCTAGCATTACTTATTTTAGATTAAAACGTTTATTAAATGCTTTGTCTCGTTTATCATATTCTTGTCTTTCAACTTTTTTATCTCTAAATTTTCACCACTTAGGATTATTAGAACGTGACATGCTACTTAAATCGTTTATATATGTTGTATCTCTTTTATCTGCACTTATATCTCTATATGAACGCTTTCCTTTTGGATTTGTTACAATTTCTCTTATAGATCCATCTGAATTAATTATTCTTTCAGATTTATATCCATTAGATTTAGCTTGTTCAGTATCAGCTGTACCATTTGCCCAGTAAGGAATACCTGTTGGATGTAAGAATTTTAATAGATTCTGTTGTCTAGGTGTATATTGTTCTGGAGCAAACTCATCTAATTTTCTTTCTGCATTAGAAATAATAGGATTTGCAATTCTATTAACCATAACAGGATTATAACCTATTTTAATTAAAGAATCTCTAACTAATCCTGTAGTATTAAATACATCATGTACATTGTGATCTCCTGTCCTATTGTTTAGCGCCTTAGTAACAGCTACACTATCATTTGGATTAACCTTTACTTTAGTTGTAGTTTTACCCCCTTCTTGGAAAAATGAACCAAGGTTTCTTGGATTGATGCGGTGTTCAACAGGAATAGATCCTAAAGTAGCATTATTTCCATAATTGACCGACATACTTCTAGGTCCTACATATCTACTATCAAACCTATTAGGATTACCTAAATTAGATGCTACTATGTAATCACTATATGAAGGATTAGTTATAACTAATTCTTCATTCATATTTGTAGGTCTAATTCCTTTAGCTGCAGACATTCCAGCTTCTTCTGCTCCAGAAATATTTCTTGATCCAAGATTAGATTGTGGAAGTTTTGGTTTCTTAGGAGCAGGTCTTGTTGGAGCTAATTGAGTTCCATATAATTTTCCATTTCAAGTAAAGCTAGTAAGTCCTGCACTTCTAGCTGCTGCAAAAGCTTGATTGAAATTACCTTGAGATAAATCAGGAGTAGCATTAGTCTGCACATTTACTTTAGGAGTAATTCCAGTTTTCATAGATACTCCAAAAGATAAAGGTTGAGAAATAACTGAACCTTCAGTTTTTGTTACTTTAGGTTTAGAATTATCTCCTACAATATTTTTCATTGCAGCTGCTTTGACTTCTCTTCTACTTAATCCAAGATCTTGATCCTTAATAGCAGATTTCATATTTCTATATGCAGTGCGATTGAATTTAGAAGATTTCTTACCTTCTTTTACAACCTTCTTATTTTCTTTACGCTCATTCTTTGCAGATCCTCCATCTTTAAATTTATTAACAAGATAAGCAAGTTTGCCTCCTTGTTTAAACATTCCTGCAGATTGCTCTTGTTTAAATTGGTTAATCAATCCAGAAATAGTGTTCATACCATCTTCTGTTTGTGCTAATTCATTTAGTTTTCCTACAATTTCTTCAGGAGTTTTATTTTGAAATTCTTCTACTTTAGATGGAAGTCATTGAACAAATTGCATTAATTCTTCTTGTTCCATGATGATATTGTTTTATTATTAATATCTGTTGTAGAGCAAGTAATTTCAAATTTATTATATTTAGGATCTAAAGGTTGTGAAGGATAAAACCAAACAGGAGTAGTATTTGGAGTAGTTGTAATTGTATAATGCTGTCCTTCCAAAAACTCTTTAATTTCAGCTACAGTACCTTCTATTGTTATACCATTATTTAAATAAGCTTTCATAATTACTTGTTCTTATAAAATTTTAAATCTTTTGTTGAGAATACTGCTTCACGTAAAACCATATTCTTATCAAATCATCTACATTTAATACCTTTAAAGATATTAGTTATTTCATTACCATGTTTGTATGATTGTATAATTTTTTCTACTACATACATAACAGGAGATGTAAGTTCACCATGTTTTAAAGTGACTACATCTCCTGGGTTAAAAAACGTTTTTTCAATTTCGTTTATCATATTATTCTTTGTCCTTTTCAATTACTCGACATATAATGTTTTGTTCACTGATAGCGTAATAACCCATATTATTGAATGGAACAGGTACTACAGAATTTCTGTAATATATATCCTCTCCAGGTTTTACGTATTTACATTCGGGTCCTGCAGAAATAACAGTACCACATGCAATAAATTGTTCAGCTCTCTCCATCTCACCAGTATCATCAGACTTATATGTATCTGCAAAAAGATCTCCTGGAAGAATTAAACCTGAAGCACTTGTCTTAATTTCTCTATAAGGATTTTTTTCAAATGGTTTTATAATAACAGTATATCCTGTTGCAGCTACCCTCATTTTAGATGCATCTTTTGTGCCTTTGTTTAATTCAAGTAATCTATTTGCTGTTAAAAGCTGTTCTTCTTCCATTTTTTTATTGAGAGCAGCAATTTCTTCAGGAGTTAATTCCTTTGTTTCATGTTTAACGTTTGCTCCCATAAGATGAACTCCCATTTCTTGCATGTGTGCATTTCCTAAAAGATTTTTTCCCATAATCATTTACATTTTTAAATTTAACTTATTATCATTTATTGTTGTAGCATTGTTCGTCTTCAACTCTAACTTTTGCGTCTAATACGCATCCACAAAGATCACAAATATCTTGTCCACATAATTTTGTTTTATACGAGCAAGTGCTACAAATTGCCAGTCTTTTTTCTGCTAATTCAGATTTTTTATTAAATATTTTTCTATACCATCCAATAATTATATTCTTAACTTTCTTCATAATCGTATTCTCATTTATATCCGTGTGAAGTTTTTCTTTTTCCTATACATACTCTTTGTATTGATTGTCACGGTGCGTTTATACTTTTACTAGCTTCTTTTATAGAATTAAAAGTTTTAATATACTTTCCATCAATAGTATATTGTTTTATTTTTCTTTTACCTCAAAATTTATCAGATTTAATGTCGGATTTAATTAATGGTTCGTTTATTTTTCTTCAAATATATCCTCCTCCTGATTTACGTCTATGTATGCAACATTTAGATATCGAATCTTCACAAATGCCAGTAATATTAGAAGCTTCTATAATTGAAGAATATGTATTAATTATATTTCCAGTTTTATCATATTGAATGATTGGAATAGAATGAACATTAATTTCATTAATTGTCGGTGCTGGGTCCTCTTTAAATCTTCAAACAAATCCTCCAGCAGATCCTTGCTTAGCAATACAACATTTTGAAATTGAAGAGCTAGTTATATTCCCAATTTCTACTGCAGCTTCGATTTGACTTTTATATTCTTTAATAAAATTAC